>JBOHDU010000069.1:0-2221 GCA_050700615.1 Nocardioidaceae bacterium | reverse complement strand
GTACACGCGTGAGCTGCTGCGCTCGACGATCAGCTTGTCGACGACCGGGCTCAACTTCATCCCGGGGGCGCCGCCGGACCTGGTCGACCCGCCTGTGGGCTGCCGGTTCCACCCTCGGTGCCCGAGTGCCATGCGGGTCTGCGCCGAGCAGGACCCGGTGCAGACCCAGAGGGTGGGGGGAGGCACTGTCGAGTGCTGGCTGTCGGGCCCCGACGACCTGATCCCACCCGCGGGTTCCGAGCCGCTGACTCGAGAGGTGATCTCTGTTGCCGACGAAGCCTGATACGGACACCGAGACGGTGGTGGACGTAGCCGACCTGTCCGTGCACTTCTCACTCGGCGGCAGTTCGCTGGCGCGGCTGGTCGGTCGCAGTCTCGGCACCGTCAAAGCCGTCGACGGCATCAGCCTCTCGTTGGCCAAGGGCGAGGTCCTGGGCGTGGTCGGCGAGAGTGGCAGCGGCAAGTCCACCTTGGGCCGCGCCCTCCTCGGCATGGCCCCCATCACGGCCGGATCGATCAGGCTGCACGGCCGAGACCTGGCGACGATGTCCAAGCGCCAGCTGCGAGAGATTCGCCGCGACGTCCAGATCATCTTCCAGGACCCGAACGCCGCGCTGAACCCCGCCATGACCGTCGAGCAGGCGGTCGGCGACCCGCTGCGCATCCACGGCATTCCCGCTCGCGACCGTGGCCCCCGGATCGTCGAGGCGCTCGAGCGGGTCGGGCTGTCACCGGTCGAGCTGTTCCTGACGAAGTACCCTTCAGACCTGTCGGGAGGGCAGCGCCAGCGGGTGGTGATCGCTCGCTCGATCATCATGAACCCGAGTGTTCTGGTGGCCGACGAGCCGATCTCGATGCTCGACATGAGCGTGCGAGCCAAGATGCTCCAGCTGATGCTCGACCTCAGGGCGCAGCTCGACCTGACCTACCTCTACATCACCCATGACCTCGCCAGCGCGAAGTTCTTCTGCAACCGGATCGCGATCATGTACCTCGGCAAGATCGTCGAGGTCGGTTCCACCCGAGAGATCTTCGAAAGCCCCAAGCACCCCTACACGAAGGCTTTGCTGGCAGCGATCCCCGACCCGGACCCGAGCAAGCCCAAGACCGCCGACCTGCTCACCGGTGAGATTCCCGATGCCGCCCGTCCGCCGCGGGGGTGCGCGTTCCACCCGCGCTGTCCGGTCGCCTTCGACCGCTGCGGCTGGGAGGCCCGGGACCTGTTGGCGACGATGGAGAGCCATTGGCTGAAGACGCGTGCGTCGACCTACGACCTCGAACGCAGCCGGATCGCCAACCTGCACCTGCTGGCCACCCAAGAGGGCGGCCCGGCAGTCTTGGCCCCCTCACCCGATGCCAGTGTCACGGATCTTGCCAGCTTGATCGCGGAGATGCGTCAGGAGTCGCCCGACGTGCGGTTCTGGCAGGGTGTCGCAGCCGTCGAGGAGACCCCGACCGACCTCAGAGTGGAGTTCACCGAGGGCGAGGAGCCGCACCTGCAACCTGTGGGCGACGTCGAGGTGTCATGTCACCTCTACAGCAGCCCGGCTACGGAGTAGGCGCCGCCTGTTCGACCGGGTCATCGACGGGCAGCGGCGGGGGAGTGCCACCCCAGGCCGGGCAGATCGCCTGGTGGTCGCACCACCCGCACAGCACGGACTTGTTGGGTCTCCATTCGCCGGTCTCGTTGGCTCGCTGGATCGCCTTCCAAAGCGCCGAGATCTTGCGCTCGGTGGCCAGCAGATCGGCCTCGTCGGGCTCATAGCGCAGCATCTCGGCATTGCCGAGGTAGATGAGCTGAAGCATCTTCGGGATCACGCCGCGGGTACGCCACACGACCAGCGCATAGAACCTCATCTGGAACAGCGCCTTTGCCTCGAACTGGACGCCTGGGGACCGCCCGGTCTTGTAGTCCACGATGCGAAGCTCACCTGTGGGCGCCTCGTCTACCCGGTCGATGTAGCCGTGGAGCGCGAGGCCGGAGTCAAGGTGGTGGATGACATGCAGCTCGCGGTCAGCCGGGTGCAGGCGTTGCGGGTCCTCGAGCTCGAAGTAGCGGCCGAGCAAGCTGCGGCACTGGTCGAGCCAGGTAGCGAGGTCGGGGCCTGACGGAGCGACGGAGGCAGCGGCCGACGAACCGGGTGCGGCCGACGAACCGGGTGCGGCCGACGAGCCGGGTGCGGCGGACGGACCGGGTGCGGCGGACGGACCGGGTGCGAAC
>JBOHDU010000068.1:0-1662 GCA_050700615.1 Nocardioidaceae bacterium | reverse complement strand
ATGCTGGGAACGCCAACGCCGTACACCGAGCTGCCCTACTTCTTCACCGACCAGTACGACCTCGGGATGGAGTACGTCGGCTTCGCACCCCCGGGCAGCTATGCGCGCACAGTCTCGCGAGGTGACGTGGCGGGCCGAGAGTTCGTCGGGTTCTGGCTCGATAACGACGACCATGTCGTGGCCGGCATGAACGTCAACGTCTGGGACGTGGTCGACGACATCAAGGCGCTCATCTTGTCCCGCAAACCGATCGAGTCGAGTCGCCTCGCAGACCCCGACACGCCCCTGTCCAGCCTGGTCTGAGGTTTCCACCGCAGCAACACGAGGCCCCTGCGCCGGCCAGGTGCCGGGCCGGCTACTCGTCGGTCTCAGACGACGTGTCGGCCGACGTGTCGGCAGGCTCCTCGGCAGCGGTCTCCTTCGCCGGCGGCTCCTCCTCCGCGACAGGCTCCTCCGCGGAAGCGACGCCCTCCGTGGCGGGCTCCTCCGCGGCGGCGTCCTCCGCGGCAGGCTCCTCCGTGGCAGGCTCCTCCTCCACGGCCGCCGGCTCGACCGGTGCGGCCGTCGGGGTCGCCGCCTTCTTGGTCGCGCGCACCTTCGAGGTGAACTCGGCCTCGACCAGCTCGATCACGGCCATGGGGGCATTGTCACCTTTGCGGGGGCCAAGCTTGGTGATCCTGGTGTAGCCACCGGGGCGCTCGGCGTAGCGCGGCCCGATCTCGGTGAACAACACATGCACGACAGTCTTGTCGCGAATCACCGACAGCACCTGGCGGCGGTTGTGGAGATCGCCGCGCTTGGCCTTGGTGATCAGCTTCTCGGCGAACGGACGCAGCGTGCGCGCCTTCGCCTCGGTCGTGGTGATGCGGCCGTGCTCGAACAGGCTGGTCGCCAGGTTGGCGAGGATGGCCTTCTGGTGCGCCGGGCTGCCACCGAGGCGCGGGCCCTTCTTCGGAGTAGGCATGTCGTTCTCACTCTCCCGAGCCGTGTCAGGTACCCGGATAGATGCTGGCAGTTGGCCGTTTCACGCGCCCGGCCGGGCTGGCGAGCCCGGCCGGCACGTGCGCGACCTGTCAGTACTGCTCGTCCTCGGCAAAGCTGGAGTCGTCGTCGTCGAAGGAGTCGACGGCAAGGCTCGGATCGAAACCGGGAGCACTGTCCTTGAGGGACAGGCCCATCTCCGCGAGCTTGGCCTTGACTTCATCGATCGACTTCGAGCCGAAGTTGCGGATGTCGAGCAGATCCTGCTCGCTCCGAGACAGCAACTCCCCGACGGTGTGGATGCCCTCGCGCTTGAGGCAGTTGTAGGAGCGCACCGTCAGTTGCAGGTCCTCGACCGGCAGGGCCAGGTCCGCGGCCAGCTGCTCGTCGACTGGCGAGGGCCCGATGTCGATGCCTTCGGCCTCGACGTTGAGCTCGCGAGCCAGGCCGAACAGCTCGACCAGCGTCTTACCGGCGCTCGCGACGGCGTCACGCGGGCGCATGCACGGCTTGGTCTCGACGTCGACGACGAGCTTGTCGAAGTCGGTGCGCTGCTCGACACGGGTGGCCTCGACCTTGAAGCTCACCTTGAGCACCGGCGAGTAGATCGAGTCGATCGGGATACGGCCGATCTCGTGGCTAGGCTGCTTGTTCGCGTTCGCCTGCACGTAACCGCGGCCA
>JBOHDU010000067.1:0-1939 GCA_050700615.1 Nocardioidaceae bacterium | reverse complement strand
GTGCTGCGCGGGCCCAGCGCCGGCAGCCGCTTCCTCCTCGACACCGAGGAGGTCACGGCCGGGCGGCACCACGACAGCGAGATCTTCCTCGACGACGTCACGGTCAGCCGGCGGCATGCGGTGTTCCGTCGTACGTCCGAGGGCTACTTGGTGGCCGATGTGGGCAGCCTCAACGGCACCTACGTCAACCGGGACCGGATCGACGAGGTACAGCTGAGCGGCGGCGACGAGGTGCAGATTGGCAAGTACCGACTGGTCTACTTCACCGGCAGCAGCGCCTCGTGATCACTAGTGCCTGCTGACGGAGACAGCGTGCTGTGCCGCGAAAGCGCGCGGGCTAAGCCCGGATCCGTGGCGAAGCCAGGGCGGCAGTCGTGACAGCGGCACCGATGGGTCGCGGCGGGCGGATGAGTATCGGTCAGGTGCTGAAGGAGCTCCGCTCGGACTTTCCCGATGTGAGCATCTCCAAGATCCGGTTCCTCGAGTCTGAGGGGCTCGTCCAACCGCAACGGACCTCATCGGGCTACCGCAAGTTCTCCTACGCCGACGTCGACCGGCTGCGCTACATCCTCGGCGCCCAGCGCGACCACTACCTGCCGCTGAGAGTCATCAAGGAGCATCTCGACGCCATCGAGCGCGGTCTCGAGCCGCCTGCCGTGGCCGGTGAGGCGCCCCGGGCGCCCCGGGCGATGCACGCGGTGAAGGATCTCCCCGAACCGAAGGAGTTCTCGGCACCGGCCGGCGATCTGCGCATGTCCCGGGCTGAGCTGATCGCCAACACCGAGTTGACCGATGACCTGCTCGACCAGCTGATGGGCTTCGGATTGATCAGAACCCGGCCCGGTACCGAGTTCTTCGACGCCGACGCGCTGCTCGTTGCCGCGACCGTCGCGCGGATGTCCGTGTTCGGCATCGAGCCGCGGCACCTGCGCGCGTTCAAGACCGCCGCAGACCGAGAGGTGGGACTCATCGACCAGGTGCTGGCACCGATCGCTCGCGGGCGCGACGCCGACGCCCAGGCCCGCGCAGAGGAGACGGCGGAGGAGCTCGCTGCGCTGTCGGTGCGTTTGCACGCCGCCCTGGTCAGGGTCGGCCTGCACACTGCCCACTAGCCCGGAAGCACCACTCTCCATCTCCTGCGCGCCACCTTGCCCGTGAGCTGGCTGTGTTGCGGACGCTCGCCAGACGCCCTGTCCGCCTTCGCGCCAGGTCCCTTGCCATCACACCCACCTGGTGACGCTCTCGACCCGACCATCGGTGGATGCGGGCTGGGCCGGCCGCAACGTCCCGGATCCGTCTTCGACCCGTGGAGTGTGCTCTCGGGCAGAGTACGCTGATGGATGTGCGCGAGGTTGACGTAGTGGGAGTCCGGGTTGAGATGCCGTCCAACCAACCGATCGTGTTGCTGCGGGAGTCCGAGGGGGACCGCTACCTTCCGATCTGGGTCGGCGCCGTCGAAGCGACCGCGATCGCGTTCGCCCAGCAGGGCGTGGTCCCACCGCGACCTCTCACGCACGACTTGCTCAAGAATCTCCTCGAGGCCACCGGTGTGGTGCTTTCGGAAGTGCAGATCACCGAGGTCAAGGACGGCGTCTTCTACGCCAACCTGGTGCTCAACAAAGAGGGTGCCCCCGGCGTCGAGGTGAGCGCCCGACCGTCGGACTCGATTGCTCTGGCCCTGCGGACCGGCACCCGCATCGTCTGCAGCGAGGACGTCCTCGACGACGCCGGTCTCTCGGTACCCGACGACCAGGAGGAAGAAGTCGAGAAGTTCCGAGAGTTCCTCGACCAGATCAGTCCTGAGGACTTCAGGGCACAAGGACCCTCCACCTAACCCTCAACCTAACTCTCTAGTAGAGGGTTACGACACGCCTGGGTCAATCCGGCGTACGTCGTTGACCCGGGTGCTCCAGGGCCCGTAACGTCAGTGGTGAACACC
>JBOHDU010000066.1:0-15544 GCA_050700615.1 Nocardioidaceae bacterium | reverse complement strand
GCCGCCACCGGTGCGCCCGATGTTGCCGAGCAGGAGCTGCAGGATCGCGGCGGTGCGGATGTTCTGCACACCGCTGGCGTGCTGGGTCCAGCCGACGGCGTAGCAGATGGCGCCGGTTCGCTCGCGCCCGCTGTTGCGGGTAAGCGCCTCGGCGACCTGGGCGAACTGCCGCGGCGAGATGCCGCAGATCTGCTCCACCAGCTCAGGCGTGTAGCGGGAGAAGTGGCGTCGAAGGATCTGGTAGACGCAGCGCGGGTCCTGCAGCGTCTCGTCCCGCTCCGGCTGCGTGCGGATCGTGGGTCCCCCGGAGCCAGCTGTCTCCGCCTGTCCGGCACGGTGGGACCGCTGCTCGGCCGATTCGACGCCGGCCTCTTGTTCGGCTCCCTGCTCGCCCCGCGCTTCCCCCGGCGTACCAGGGAGGTGCGGGTCGCGCTGGCCGGCGGCAGCAGCCTCGGTCGCACCCTTGTACTGCCAGGTCTCCGAGGCGTAGCTTCCGCTGTCCTTGTCGAAGCCGGAGAAGAGCCCATCGAGGTCCTCGGTGTCCTGGAAGTCGTCACGGATGATCGCGGCGGCGTTCGTGTAGTTCACGACATACTCGCGGAAGTCGAGCTCGTTGCTCAGGACATAGTTGACCAGCGCACCGAGGAACGCGACGTCACTGCCGGCCCGGATCGGCACGTGGATATCGGCCATCGCCGACGTGCGGGTGAAGCGGGGGTCGACGTGGATGATGGTCGCTCCGTGTGCCTTTGCCTCCATGACCCACTGGAACCCGACCGGGTGGCATTCGGCCATGTTCGAGCCCTCGATGAGGATCACGTCAGCGTTGGCGAGATCCTGCTGGAAGCTTGTGGCGCCTCCACGACCAAACGAGGTCCCCAGACCGGGGACTGTTGACGAGTGTCAAATACGGGCTTGGTTCTCGATCTGCACGGCCCCCATCGCCGTGTAGAGCTTCTTCATGAGGTAGTTCTCCTCGTTGTCGAGGGTGGCTCCTCCGAGACTGGCGATGCCCATGGTGCGGCGCACCCGCTTGCCGTCGAGCTCCCACTGCCAGTACTCCTTGCGGGTCTTGATGACCCGGTCGGCGACCATGTCGAGGGCGACGTCGGGGTCGAGGTCCTCCCACTGCGTGCCATGTGGCCGGCGGTAACGCACCTTCGTCACCCGACTCGGAGACGTCACCAGCTGTTTGCTGGCGCTGCCTTTGGGACACAGCCGCCCGCGCGAAACGGGACTGTTCGGGTCGCCCTCGATCTGCGTCACCTTGCCGTCCTTGACGAAGATCTTCTGTCCGCAGCCGACGGCGCAGTAGGGGCAGATCGAGTCGACCACCTTGTCTGCCGTGGTGACCCGGGCTCGCATCCGCTCGCTGGCGCCCGACTTGACCGCCGCACCGCGTCCGAGCCGGTCTTTTCCGCGTAGCTGCTGGATGACCGGCCAGGAGCCAAGGAAGCTCTTCTCGCCCATGGTTCGCTCCACCTCAAGATCTCGACCTGTAGGACGTGGTGACCCCTGCTTTCACCGTAACGCGAAATCTCGGTTCTCACACGTGCTAGACCGGCCTGCGCCGCCGGAGAACCGGCAATAGGCTGGAGACGGAGGTGTACCTCGTCTGGTGACGGGCACGGTCCTCAAAACTGCTGTGACCGAGCATCTCGGTCAGGCGGGTTCGATTCCCGTCCGCCTCCGCCAGCTTTGGCCCGACCAGTGGGGAGGATCGCTATGCAGGACCCTCGCCGGGCGACGCCGCGCACCGACCGGCTGCTCGCTGACCGGCGCCTGCAGGACGCAACCGCTCGGCTCGGGCCGATGATCGTCAAACGGGCCGTCAACGACGCGCAGGCTCGCTGCCGAGCAGGGGAGATCTCGCCCGAACAGGTCGTCGAAGAGGCGGTGGGGTCGCTGCCGGTGGCCACGACATCGATGCGCCGGGTCATCAACGCCACCGGCGTTGTGGTGCACACGAACCTGGGTCGCGCCGTTCTCGGGGAGTCGGCCGTCGAGGCGATCCGGGTAGCGGCCGGAGCAACCGACGTCGAGCTTGACCTCGCGACCGGCGAGCGTGGCACGCGTGGACAGGGCGCGCTGGCGGCACTGGCGCGGGCCGTTCCTGGCGCGGGCGACGTCCATGTGGTCAACAACGGAGCCGCCGCTCTGGCCCTGGCTGGCTGCGCGCTGGCCACCGGGAGGAGCATCGTGGTGGCTCGCGGGGAGCTCGTCGAGATCGGTGACAGCTTCCGGATCCCCGAGCTCCTGGAGGCCGTCGGCGCGGAGTTGCGTGAGGTGGGAGCGACGAACCGAGTCCGACTCGACGACTATGCCCACGCGGTCGATGACACGACCGCCTTCGTCTTGAAGGTGCACCCGTCGAACTTCGTCATCGAGGGGTTCACGTCTGCGGTGCCCGTAGAGCTGTTGGCGTCACTCCCGGTCCCGCTGGTCGCCGACATCGGATCGGGTCTGCTGGCTCGGCACCCGCGGCTGCCCGACGAGCCGAACGCCGCCGACACGCTGCGCGCAGGAGCCGCGTTGGTGACGGCGTCCGGGGACAAGCTGCTCGGGGGCCCCCAGTGTGGGCTGATCCTCGGACGCGCCGACCTGGTGCAGACCATGCGCCGCCACCCCCTGGCCCGAGCGTTGCGGGTCGACAAGCTGACCCTGGCGGCACTCGAGGCGACGTTGACGGGGCCAGCGACACCGGTGGTCGAGGCGTTGGCACGGCGACGTACAGACCTGGTCGCAAGGGCCCGGGCCATCGTCGCCGAGCTGGGCGACGCGGTCGAAGGGCGGGCGTTCGACACGGTCGCAGCGGTCGGTGGCGGGGGCGCTCCCGGGGTCGAGCTCGAGAGCGGCGGGCTGTCCCTTCCGCCCGAGCTGGCGGCAGGGCTGCGTGCTGGAGACCCCGCGGTGATGGGCCGCGTTGAGCGAGGCCGCCTGGTTCTCGACCTGATCGCGGTGGATCCGCGGCAGGACGCCGCGATCGTCGAAGCTGTCCGCTGGGTCGCGAAGCAAGCCCGCAGCTGATGCATGTCGTTGCCACGGCAGGGCATGTCGACCACGGGAAGTCAACGCTCGTCCGGGCCCTGACCGGTGCCGACCCCGACCGGCTGGCCGAAGAACATCGCCGCGGGCTGTCCATCGAGCTCGGCTACTGCTGGACCACGTTGCCGGAGGTCGGTGACGTGGCATTCGTCGACGTCCCGGGGCACGAACGCTTCGTCTCGACCATGCTCGCTGGCGTCGGCCCGGTGCCCGCCGTCGTCTTCGTGGTCGCCGCGGATGACCCCTGGATGCCGCAGTCTGCCGAGCACTTGGCCGCTCTCGATGCCTTGGGCGTCGAGCACGGGCTGCTCGTGGTCACACGGTGCGACCTGGCAGACCCACACCAGGCTGCGACACGTGCCCAGGCCGAGCTACGTCGCACGACGCTTCGCGAGGCGCCAACGGTGGCCGTCAGCGCCGTTTCAGGTCAAGGCATGGACGAGCTGCGAGTCCGGGTGTGCGAGCTCGTCGCGGCCCTCACGCCACCGGATCCGGCCGCCGACGTCCGGTTCTGGGTGGACCGCTGCTTCCACAAGACCGGGGCAGGGACCGTGGTCACCGGGACGCTGCCGGCCGGGCGCATCGCGGTGGGCGACCGGCTGTCGCTGGTTGACCACTCCTCGCAGCTGGCGCGGGTGCGTGGGATTCAGACTCTCGAAACAGACGTGCCGGCTGCGGTCGGGGTGGCGCGGGTGGCGTTGCGTCTCGGCGGCGGTGCTCCAGCGGGGCTGCAACGCGGGAGTGTTCTTGTCACGCCAACGGTCTGGCAGGCCACCGACACCGTCGACGTTCGGGTGTCGGCTGCAATGAGCATGGCGGGCACCGAGTCCGGCCAGCGCGATTCTTGGCCGCCCGAGCGGGCGATGCTTCACATCGGTGCCGCGTCGTCGGAAGCCCGGTGCCGTCTCCTCGGCGGCGACGGGTTCCGTCTCTCGTTGTCGCAGCCGCTGCCACTGCGCGTCGGGGACCGGCTGCTGTTGCGTGACCCCGGAAGCCACCGGCTCTGGGGGGCTCGCGTGCTGGACCCGGCCCCACCCGGGCTGCGCAGACGTGGAGCTGCCCGAGCGCGTGCGCTGGCGCTTTCGCACAGCAGCGCACATCCCGACCTGGCAGATGAGCTGCGACGCCGGGGAAGTGTCAGCGTTCCCCTGCTGCGGCGCATCGGTGTCGACACGTCGGGCGCCGCGGCGATTTCAGTTCAAGCGGGTGACTGGCTGCTCGACGCTGAGCTCGTGCCGGGCTTGACGCAGGCTCTGGTGCAGCTCGTCAAGGACCACGACGTCGCCGAGCCGCTGGACCCCGGGCTCCCCGTCGCTGCGGCGGCACGCGGGTTGGGACTGCCCACGCCCGAACTGGTCGGTCGGCTCGCGGGGGAGACCCTTTCCCTGCGTGGCGGCAAGGTGCACGCCGACGAGCGTGCCCGGGTGCTGCCCGAGAGCCTGCTCGCCGCCCTCGACCGGCTGACGGAGGACCTGGCCGGGCGGCCGTTCGCGGCCCCGGACGCTGCGCGGCTGGCAGAGCTCGGCTTGGACGCCAAGGCCCTTGCCGCGGCGAGCAACGCGGGCCGCGTGTTGCGCGTCGCAGGGGGAGTTGTGCTGCTTCCGGGCGCGGACCGTGAAGCCGCCCGACTGCTGGCTGCACTGCCACAGCCGTTCACCGCGAGCCAGGCTCGCGCGACACTCGACACGACCCGCCGGGTCGCGCTGCCGCTCCTCGACCACCTCGACCGATGCGGCCTGACGCGGCGCCTGCCCGACGATCGGCGTACGACGGTGTCCGAAGTCAATCAGGACGAGGGATCGTGACCCCTGCACGGCCGCGTCCCGTGCTGAGTCGGGCGCCCGACGGCTCGCAGCTTCCTCGGCCTCAAGGCGTCAGAGATGCACCTGCGCCTGATCGGAAGTCGACGTGCCCGGGATGCGGACCGGTGCTCAGCAGCCAGTCTCGATGAGGGACCTCTGCACACCGCCCGACGTGGAGCCCCCTACAGCCCAGACCCGACACGATCCCGGCACCGTCGACACCCCGTCGAGGTAGGCGTACGACGATGGGGTCGGGCTCGACACCAGCCTCCATGACGTCCCGTTCCAGTGCGCCAAGAGCGGGTGGTCCGTGCCGGGTGCGGCGCTGTAGTCCCCTGCCGCCCAGGCCGTCGTGGCCGACCCGGCCGATACCGAGGTCAGTGTCCCGAAGTCACCAGCGGGGAACGGAGAGGTAGCGCTTCGCCATCGCAGGCCGTTCCAACTCATGATGTAGGGCCTCTCGCCGGTGCCCGCGTAGTTGGCTCCAACGGCCCATGCGGCGCCTTTGGAAGCTGCGCTGACCCCACCCATGTTCACGCCCGAGAGGGCAGGAGTGGGCAATACTCTCCACCGCGAACCGGTCCACTGCTCGGAGAAAGGCTGGCCCGAGCCGCGCCCGCGGGAGTCCTTTGTCCCCACCGCGATCACCTGGCCAGTTCCGGGAACCCTGGTGACGCCGGTGAAGACGGTGCTCCCGATGGTGCCGGGGTCGGGTACCGGCAGCCTCTTCCACGTGCGGCCGTCCCAATGCATCGCCAACGGCGCCACGGAGGCGCCGTCGGATGCCCCGACTGCCCACACGCTCCTGCTGGACACGATGGCGACGCCCGCAAAGCTGCCCTTGACGGTGGTCGACGGCGAGCTGCGCACCCAGCGGGTGGCCGGGCGATGTAGGGCGAGCGGGTGCGCACCCGTCGACGTACGAGAGAGCCCCACTGCCCAGGCCGTCGTCGATGTGCTCGCGATCGCGCTCAAGACCGGGCCGGCCGGTAGGGCGGGCAACGTCGATACCGCCCACCTTCGGCTCGATGCCAGGTAGCGCATGATCGTCGCCGTTGAGCCCTCGCCGCCTGCGGCCCAAGCGACCGACGGGGATGCCGATGCAACTGAATACAGCCACGTACCCTGGCTGCCACCGGGGTTCGGGCTCGCGACGATGACCCACGACGAGCCCGCGGACGCGGCCCCCGAGACGAGCACTCCAGCCACTGTCGCGACCAGGGCTGCTGCCATCCGCCGGCTCTGCCTCATCTCGTCCTCTTCCATCCGCGGGTCCGCGCCGGTTCGATCGAGCGCAGGTCGTCTCGACCGCGCGGTGGGTGCACGGAGACGACAAGGCGAGCATGGCCATGGGCCCTGAACTCCCGCTGAACTCGCCGTCGAAGCGAGCCTCCCTCAGGCGCAACTGGGGGAGGCCCGGCTACCCGAGCGCGTCGACTCGAGCGACGGCACGCTGGGATCGGAGCGTCGCCCGACGCTCCGCTGCTCTGCGTACGAGGACCGGGCTGTGCTTGCGCCGGAAGATCCTCGAGGCCTGGTCGAGTGCCCGGCATGCTTCGTCCGATCGCCCGCTGGCAGCCAGGATCTCGGCGCGGTCGAGCAGGGCATCCCCCCGGATAGGCAGCAAGTCCGTTCGAGAGAGCAGTGCGAGCGCGTCGTCTGAGAGCCGCTCGGCCTCGAACAGGTTGCCCTCCCTGAGGTGGACCACTGCCATCGCGCTCCGCCAGAAGATCTGGGTCGCCACATCACCGGGCGCAGCCAGCGACCGGCTCGTCTCGATGAGCTCCCGCGCCTCGCTGACCCGGTCCTGCCGTGCCAGCAGGCTGGCCAGAACAGGCGCCAGCGTTGACAGGTGGGCCCGATCCTCGAGGTCGCGATAGGCGCGCTCAGCTTCTCGATATGCGTGCTCCGCGGCAGCTGCATCGCCAGCCAGCTCGGCCACATTGCCGGCGCGCCAGGAGGCGACCGCGGCGAGCCATGGCCACCCCAGATCCACGGCCACCCGGCGTACCTCCGAGACCAGCTGCCGCGCCTTCACGAAGTCTCCCCGCCAGGCATGGGCCATCCCGATCGTGCCCAGGGCCGAGGCCCTCACCATCGGCTCACCGGGGGCCAGGTCGAGTAGGGAACCGTCGACGGCGAGTATTTCGTCCGTCGACGCGGGCCCGTCTCGCAACCCGCTGGACACCAGTGCCGCCGCGACGGCGAGGTCACGGACGTGACCTCGCTCGGTGCACATCACCAGCGCGCGCCTGGCCATGAGCACCTGCTTTTGGCGGTTGCCCCTCAGGTTGTCCACGCTCGAGAGCAGGAGCAGTGACCGAATCACACCGGCTGCGTCGTCGGCGTCTTCGAGCCGTGACAGGGCGGATCTCACCTCGCGATGCAGGGAGCGGAGATCGAGGGTGTCCAGGCTGCTGTCGAGCTGCAGCCAGCGAAGCTCGACGATCGCCCTGCTCCCGGCGGCATCGTGTCGAGTCTCGGCGCACTCGGTGAGCAGGTCGCGCAACACCGCGTCGGCCCGCGTCACCTCACCCCGGTCCCCCAAGGCAGAACCGAGATCGGCAAGCGCTCGAAGCCGCCTTGGCTCACCGCGCGGGAGCACACGTGCCGAACACCCGAGGAGCTCGATCGCTCCGGACAGCTCGCCACGGCCCAGCGCAGCGCGCCCCGCGGCCGCAACCCGGTCGACGGCGACCATGGACGCGGAGCTTCGAGTACCCGGGTCCGGCCCTCCGGGTGGCATCGACCGCGAGAGGTGGAACGCGAGCCGGTCCACGGAGCCGGGGTCGTTGACGCTTGCCTGGTGGACCAGTCGGTCGGCCAGGTGCGCGTGGAGTCGGGCACGTTGCTCAACCGGCACCATGTCGGCCAGGGACCGACGCGCCAGCTCATGGCAGAACTCGAAGTGGTAGTGACTCCCGTTCCTCGGCTCCAGGAAGCCTGCCGCGGCGAGGCGGTCTAGGGCGTGGTCGAGGTCCGGCTCCAGGGTGGGACCTGGCCAGACCAAGGCGAGGTGGGCCAGGCTCGCACGTTCGAACGTCGGCCCGCTCGACGCAGCAAGGGCGCCGATGTTCCGGACGTCGACGGGCAGCGCCGAGATACTCGCGCGGATCGCGTCCCTGGCGTCACGAGGTCGAGCCTGGGTGGTGAGCTCGATCGTCTCCGAGTTGGGGCCGACGGCCCAAGTGGCCGGCCGCTCGAGTAGATCGAGTCGAGCCGCACACAGCACCAGGATCGGCCCTTGAGCACGTGCAGCGATGTCGCAGATAGCACCGTGAAGCTCAGGTGCCGCCCACTGAACGTCGTCGACCACCAGCACCAAGGGGCCAACCGACGCAAGCTTCTCGAGGCTCCGCCGAATCTGGAGCCGCTGCCGGTCGACCGAGTCGGTCGGGGGCGTCGAATCTGCCGGCTCCGTCGTTCGGACGGCGCTCCGCGTGTCCACGACGCGTTGCAAAGGTCCGAGAGCGGTGGTCCACTCCTCCGCTGCACATGCGGTCTTCAGCACTCTGATGGAGGGCGAGGTCACCAGCTGGTCTGCAACCTCATGCATCAGTCTTGTCTTACCCACACCCGCGTCACCGATCAGACAAACAAGCCGGGGTAGGCGCTCAGCGACGACGCGGTCGAACGCACGTTGGATCACTGCTCGTTCACCTTCCCGACCGTTTGCCCGGCCCGGCGATGTAAGCGGGTGTGCGGCGGAATCCTTTTCGGTCGTGCCCCGCAAGAGCTTCGCGGGTGCGCCGTCTCCGCGGTCCGATCGGGCCGGGATGGTCGTCAGCCCGGCGGACGAGCCGGTGAGTGGGACCGTGACGGGCTCATGTCGCAGCAAGGCTTGGTGGAGTTGCTGGAGGTCCACCCCAGGTGAAACCCCGAGCTCGTCGCGAAGGAGACACGCGACCTCGCCGTACGCCCGCAGTGCCTCGCCGGAACGCCCGCATCGATACAGAGCCTCGACCAGGCGGAGCCAGAACCACTCGTTGAACGGGAACTCGGCTACCAGGTCGTACAACTCACCGATGGCCTCCGCAGCGCGACCGAGCGCGAAACGTGCGTCGATCCTCCCGGACAGGACTGCGATCCTCAGTTCTTCCAGCCGGCGTCGCTCCGGTTCTAAGAAGGGTTCACCCTCAAGGTCGGTGAGTGGATACCCCCTCCACTCGCCGATGGCCGCGTCGAAGAGGCCGGCCGCGGCACCATGATCCCTCGCTTCGGCCCGGGCTCGAGCGGACTGGACGAGGTCCTCGGCACGTTCGACATCGAGGCTGCGATGCGGTATCGCGAGACGGTAGCCCGCGGGTGTCGTCTCCAGTCCGTCGTACCCCGCACGGGCGAATTGGTGGCGCAACCTGGACACATAGACCTGCACCATGTTGGGCGCGCTTGGCGGAGGATCGCACCAGAGCCGCTCGATGATCGTTTCGACGCGCAGCGGACGCCCGCGGGCCAGCAGCAGGATGGCGACCAGGGCCCGCTGTTGCTCGCCACCGAGGTTTACCGGCTCACGGCCGATGGTGACCTGGACAGGGCCCAGGACACCAAAGCCGACCGCCCCCTCCCGGATCGCCATCTTCTCAGGGTAGGGCGGTGGTTGCGGCCCGTCGGGCGATTCAGCGAAAGTACAGCGACGCTCGACATGATCGACGCGAGCCGAAAAGTCGGCGCCGAAGGCGCACCCGGACGTCCGCCGGGCGCCCGGCTTGAGACCGTTCCCCTCACCAGGAGCCCGCCGATGAGAACTCTCCCCGTCGTCATAGCGACCGTAGCTTTCACGGTGACCAGTGCCGTCACCACCGCTCTGCCGGACGCGGTCGGCGCCACGTCGACCCCCGTCGCGATAAGCATCCGGATCCCTCATCACGGACTGGTCAACTACGACGCGAAGACATCGGTCTCGGGCCGCGTAACCACGGCTGGGCACGGCTTGGCAGGTCAGGCCGTCGCCCTGCAGGCCAACCGCTTCCCGTACAAGGGGTTCGTGACTGTCCGCCATGCCACGACTTCGTCCACCGGGTCCTTCAGCTTTGTGGTGCAACCGGCTCTCAACACCCGCTATCGGGTCGTCGAGCCGGGCACCGCGGCCAGCCCAGTGGCGCGGGCGACGGAGGAAGCGCGGTTTCTGCACTGTCACAGCCGGGACGTCGGGTCGTCGGGCAAGGTCTCCTGCCTGCTGCACTACCCACGGAGCGTCCGCGAGGCCGGCAAGCCGGTCTATTGGTACTTCGCGAACAAGCGGACCCCGAGCCCTGCTCCTCGCTACGTCTACTACTCGGCGAAGGGTTCGATCTCGCCAGAGTTCAAGCCTGGCTGGTCGCACATCTCCTTCTCCTTCGCGATTCGGCCCGGGTATTGGTGGTGGTGGGGGGCTATCTTGCACGACCAGCCGGCTCAGGGCCTCGGGCTCGCCACCTGCTCGGTACCGTGGGATCGCTACGCTCTGGGGCTCAAGACCTGCCCGATCCCGCACCGGTTGAGGTTCAGCACACTTTCCTGACCGGGGCCGGGAGTGCTGGCCGCGGTCAAAGTACTGGCTCGGCTGCCCACCGCAGCCGCCTCACCCGGGCGCGCGGACGGTGCGGAAAGACGTGGCGGCGAGCCCGGCTGAAACAAGCGCGAAGATGGCGGCCGCCACGAGCAGGGTAGGTCGGATCCCCCAGCTGACGGCCAGGATCCCCGCGAGCGGTGAGACGACGACCATCACGGTCCGGTTGAGGGACCGTAGCGTGGTGTTCGTTCGGGCTTGAAGCTCGTCGGAGGTGAGCAACTGGCGGTAGCTCATCTCGTGGGAGTTACTGATGCCCATCGCGAGGCCGTACATTCCCTGGCCGGCTGCGAGGATCGCGACGGGACCCCACGCTTGGATGCCTTGACTGGCAGTGACCATCACCAGTACGCCGACGGTCGAGATCAGGTGACAGCCGATGATCGTGCGTCCGGTTCCCAGCCTCAAGCCCAGCCAGGTTGTCACGGCAGCTCCCAGGAGCGCACCGACACCGCCGAGTGCGCCGATGATGCCGAACTGCAACGGGGTCAGATCGAGCGTGTCCAGTGCGTAGGGGGCGAGGACCACACCGACGATCGCGTTGCCGACGAACCATCCGTGTGTGGCGATCGCCAGGGTTGACAGTCCAGAACCGCGATACACCCACGTGACGCCCTCGATTGTCTCTCGGACGAGCGATCGCGCGGTGGCTCCGGTCCTTGGTGTGGGCTCCGTAAACGTGATCCGGCTCAGCGTGAGGGCCGAGTAGAGGTAGGTGATCGCGTCGACGAGGACGGCGACCGGGGCCCCGAGTGCACTCACCAACAGTCCGCCCAGCGCTGGTCCGGCAGTCATCGCCGCGGCGTCGGTGCCGTCATTGCGTGCGTGGGCACGCTGAAGGTATCTCGGTTCCACCAGCCGAGGAAGGAGGGACATCGCCGCTGCGCTGTTGAGCACCGACGCCGTCCCGCACATCAGCACGATCAACAGCAGTGCTGGGAACGACAGCAGGTTCAGCCACCACAGAACCGGGATGGTCGCAAGCAGACCCACTTGGGCCAGGTCCGTTGTGATCATGACTGGGCGCCGGCGACGGCGGTCGACGATCGCTCCCACAAAGACCCCGACAAGCAGGTAAGGCAACCAGCGAGCCGAGTTCAGCCAGCCGACCTGTGCCGCCGAGCCGTGCAGAGTCAGGACCACCAGCGTCTGTAGCGCGAACAGGGTGATGTAGATGCCGAAGCCCGAAACAGCCTCGGCGCGCCAGTAAAGCAGAAAGGACCGCGACGGGAAGTCCTGTGCGCGGGCCATGAGACCACGTTCCCATACCGCTTCGGAACCGGCCCAAAGCGGAACTGCGGATCGCTGCGCACCGGAGCGTCGGAGTACCGTGAAGTCGTGCGCGGCGACCGGGTGGAGATCGTCATAGATGCGGGCGGAGAGGTCCGCACGTACGAGATCGTCGCCAGCAGGAACGGCCGCAGGGTCGAGATCGAGACCGGGCGTGGGATCGTCACTGTGTCCGAGGTGACCCGCAGCGGCACGCCGGTCCGCACCGCGCGCTTCATGGCAAGCCGGATCCTGGCTCTGGTCGAGCACCCTGCCGCTGACCAGAACATCGCACGCCAGGTCATCGAGCCGCGGCCGATTAGCTCCTCGGGATGATCACTCGCCGGGTGGCTGCCCTTGCGTAGAAGATCCGCCAGGTCGGCTCCCGATCCGAGCCGGCGCGCCAGCCCGAGTGAGGTCTGATGTACGTCAACCGCACTGGATGACCTGCTCGCCGACCTCCGCGAGCTGCCTCGTCAGCTTTGACCTTTGCGTCCCACGAGGTGGACGACGCGGCTGAGTTGGCGGTAGGGGTCTCGTCGGCTGGCTTCGAGCTCGACTGCGGCGGTCGAAGCCAGCTGCCGTGAGTCGCTCGGGTCCAACTTGGCTCCAGTGAACTCGAGCCAGTCGACAAACAGCCACACCCCGTACCAGCACAACGGCTGCACGTCCCGGCTCCGCATAAGCTCGCTGAGATGCTCCACCGTGTCGCCACGAGTCGGCACCCCTAACACACCGATCTCGCCGCTGGCGTCAAACGCTGCCAGCGCGTCATCCCAACGCCGTTCCAGAGCTGGGCGCACCGCCAGCGCCTTCGCGTTGCCCGCCATGATCGAGACCACGCCACCGGCAGCAACACACTCGCACAGCTGGTCGACCAACGGCTCCGGCTGCTCGAGGTAGCCGAGCACGCCGTGGCACAGCACGGCGGCGAAGCGTCGACCACCCACCGCACCGACGGCGTTCTCACCGTCGGCCTGCACGAGCGTCACCAGCTGTTGGGCCTCGCCAGGCAGCGTCTGGAGTCGCCGCTCGGCCTTGCTCAGCATCGCTGGCGACGAATCGAGCAGCGTCACGTCGTAGCCGGCTTGGGCCAGCGGAAAAGACTGATGGCCCGCACCGCCGCCTACGTCGAGCACGGTCGCTGGATGGGGCGGTAGATGCTCCAGCAACTGCTGGTGCAGCACATAGGTGCGCACCAGACCCTTGACTGAGGAATAGGCGTCATCGGCGAAGGGGTCGGCCAGATCAGCCCAGGTGTCATCGGCCACCACGCCACGATAGGCGTGAGTAGATCCGGCGCCCCCACCGCAGCCGTCGGCCTTGGCGGCGTTTGAGACGCTGGATCGCCTGAGTGGGCCGCCCAGTAGGTAGTCAGCGGGCCGGTCGCATTCGAAGGGTGCGCCCGTTATCGGAAATGCCCGCACTGAATCACTCATCACCGCTCACCACCGCTCATGTGTCAACCGCAGGGTGACGCTGGGACCTCGGCCTCGATACGCATGCTCGCCAACTCTCGACTTGCGAGCGGGTCAGGTGAGGTTGCGGAGGTTGAGCCGGTCGAGGCGTTCGGGGTCGGCGAGGATGTTGATCTCGACGATCCGCCCGTTCCGGATCGCCGGGCTGAACACCGACAAGGGCCGTTCGTCCCGCAGCGCGAGCATTCCGACGGCTCCGTTGACCAGCACGTACACCTGCTCGAGACCGGCCTGCCGGAACGCCGTCGCCCCCGAGGCGACGGCGGCGGCTCCGCGCAACAGGGCCGAGGGCCCGTTCGGACCGGCGTCGGCTCGGAGCGTCACGTCCGGGTCGAGCACCGCGACCAGCGCGTCGAAGTCGCCGGCGCGCGCGGCCTTCGTGAAGGCGTCGAGCACGCGACGCTGCATCGCCAGGTCGGCGACCGGCGGTGGCATGGCGCGGACGCGTCGTCGAGCCCGGCTAGCAAGCTGGGTCGCGGCTGCGGTGGAACTGCCTACGATCTCGCTGATCTCGTCGAACGGGACGCCGAACATGTCATGCAGCACGAAGGCCATCCGTTCGCGTGGGCTCAGGACGTCGAGGACCACGAGCAGGGCCAAAGTGACCGAGTCCGCTTGCTCCGCAGCGGCCTCCGGGTCGGACTCGAGGCGGCTCACGACCGGATCCGGTACGTGCGTGTCGAGGGACTCCTCGCGACGGGACGTCCGGGAGCGAAGGAGGTCGAGACAGACCCGGCTGACCACCGTCGTCAGCCAGCCGCGCAGGTTGACGACGTCGGTAGTGTCCGCGCGTGCCAGCCGAAGCCAGGCTTCCTGGACTGCATCGTCGGCCTCGCCCATCGACCCCAACATCCGGTAGGCGACCCCGCGTAGGTGGCCTCGGTGCTCCTCGAACTCTGCCGCCATCTGCTCCTGGGTTTGCACTGTCAGGTTCCTCCTTCGCGATCCGTCAATCAGATGACGAATCGAACAAGATCGACATGACAGGAGACACATGATGGAAGCACGGATGACCCATCCCGTCTATCTCGTCCCGGCCTCGTTGAAGGCGCTGACGGCGTACAGCCTGGCGGCAATGGGGCTCGGAGTGCCGGACGAGACCCTTGAGCTGGTGCACCTCCGGGCCAGCCAGATCAACGGGTGCAGTGTGTGTGTGCAGCTCCACGGCAACGCGCTCAAGAAGGCAGGCGAGAGCGACGAGCGGCTCTTCGCGGTGGCGGCCTGGCGCGACGCGCCGTACTTCTCCGATGCGGAGCGGGCCGCGCTGGCGCTCAGCGAGAGCGTCACTCGTGTCGCCGATCGAGGCGACCCGGTTTCCGACGAGCTATGGGCGGAGGCTGCGCGCCACTTCGACGAGCAGGGGCTCTCAGCGCTGCTGATCGCGATCACGTCGGTCAACGTCTGGAACCGGCTGAATGCCGCGACCCGTCAGGTGGCCGGCGCCTGGAGCCCGTGAGCGGGCGGCTCCGGATGACCAGGAGGCGCCGAGGTCGGATCTGCGCTCACAGCTAGCCCCCGGCCTCTGCCCAAACGCGGCCCACGTGCGTCGGTGGCCAGCTTCCGCGTCAGGCTGTTGGCCTCGCGTCGTCGTACGCGGGATGGTGACTGGCCACCCTGCGCGCGGCGGCCAGGTGGCCACCCAGATACGCACCTACGCCCGAGACGGCCGCACCTGCCAATGCGAGCCGGGCACCGGTGCGGTGCCGGCCCCGACGACGTGCGACCCACGAACCGGCGTAGATGCCGATCGCGACGCCGTTGGTGACGGCATGGACGAGACCCACTCGCTTGCTCTTTGCAGGAACTTCTGACCACTCAGCCCAACCTGTCCAGGCGGTGGGGCCGGCGGCGAGCACACCGGTCCCGATCAGCATCCGGGCCGGGCCGGATGCGTCAAGCCCACCGAAAATGTCAAGCAAGCTTGCCGAAACCCAGGTCCCGATCGCCACGTCGGTCAGCGTGGGATGCAGCGCATGGCCGAGCCACTCGCCTCGAAGTGCTGATCCGCGCGGCCCCGTGCCGAACCAGTACGTGACCTTCGGTTCAACGGCGTGCACCGCTCGGTCGAGCTCCATGGCCTCTTCGAGCCGCAGCGTCCATCGCACGATTCTGGGGGGCCGTTGCATGGGAACCATCACCACTCCTGGGGGCCGAGCACGCCGAGGCGACTCTAGACAACCTTGCGCCCTGGGATGCAGGAGGTCAACAGGTTGGGAAACCCGGCCGGGCGTTTGTCGGGGCACCTGTCGACGGTGCTCGAAAACTGATCGGTTTCGGCGCTTGAAGAGTGAGCGGTTTTCGGCAGTCTAGGACTCAGTTTCGCCTGTGGTGGTGCGGATGCTTGGGAGGCTGTCGATGCCGCGTCCGCGGAGTCGGTAGCTGGCGCCTTTGAGGGTGAGGAC
>JBOHDU010000065.1:0-4126 GCA_050700615.1 Nocardioidaceae bacterium | reverse complement strand
GCATCGATCTTCGCGACCCATCGCCCGGCGAGCAGTGCACTGACGATCACCGCTGCAGCCATCGGCGAGAACACCGTCGCCGTGCGCCAGCCCGAGTAGCCGACGATCTCCTCGAGGTACAGGGCAGTGAAGAAGAAGATCGAGAAGATCCCGAAGTAGACGGCGAAGGCCACCGCGAGCGCACTGCTCACCCTCGGCATCTTGAGGTAGCGAGCGTTGAGCAACGGGTCCCGCGCCCGGGTCTCGGCGATGATGAACAGGACCAGCGCCGCCCCGCTCAGCACGAAGAGCGCGACGACCCATGAGGCGTCGTAACCCGCGGACTCACCGGAGATGCCGGCGAAGATCATGCAGGCGAGGAAGGTGACTCCGAAGAACAACCCGCCGAAGTCGAACCTCCCAATGCTCGTGACGGCGCTTTCCGGGATCAGTCGAATCGTTACCCCGACGAGGATCAGGCTCGCCACGACGTTGAAGTAGAAGACCGCGCGCCATGAATCGGCACCCACCAGCACACCGCCGATGACGGGGCCGAGCGCCAGCGCCAGGCCGGACACCGCCGCCCAAACACCGACGGCCCGGGCCCGCTTGCCGGCCTCGGGGAACTGGTGCCGGATCACCGCGAGGGTCCCCGGCTCGGAGGCCGCGGCACCGACGCCCATCACGGCCCGCCCGGCGATCACGACGCCGGCGCTGGGCGCCACCGCTGCCAAAGCGGACCCCGCGCAGAACACCGCGAGGCCGGCGACCATTACGCGTTTGTGCCCCAGTCGGTCCCCGAGCGAGCCGGCAGCCAGCATCAGGCTTGCGAACACGAGCGTGTAGGCGTTGACGACCCACTGCAACTGGACAACACCCGCGTGCAGGTCCGTCTGCACGCTGCTGAGGGTCACGCTCACGATCGTGGTGTCGAGGAAGGTCAGGAACAGCACGGCGCACACGGCGATCAGGGCCGTTCGCCTGGACCTCGGGTGGGCTCCCCAGCCTGATTGCGTCATGGGCCGGCCAAGACGACAATCACCGGCGGACTCACTGACCGGTCGCCGAGGCCTTGCAGACCGCGGGAGCGCTGTGCTCGAGGTTGAGCAGCGTGCAGAAGGTCGCCGCGCTCACCTTCCACTGTCCGCCCTCCTTGATCGCGCCACCCTTCTCGTCCTTCAGCACCGGGACGCCACCGAGGGACACCGTGTAGACGACCTTGGCCTGCGTCGGGTTCGTCACTGTCACCTTCGACACCGTCGCAGCGGTGCTCTTAGCCATCGCCGAGCTGGCCTGTGCCGCGATGGTCTTGGCGAACTGCGGCCCCTTCTCCACCAGCGCGATCTTGTGCTGGGCATCAGTCTGCCCGTTGAAGAACTGGGCGTACACATTACCTATCTGTCGGGCGACCGGACCCGACAGGTGCGTCGTGGTGGACGAGGTGGTGGGGGAGGCGCTCGGAGACGTGGTGGGCGTGGTGCTACCCGGGTTGCTGGACCCGCCGCAGGCTGCAGCGAGTAGCAACAGACTGCCGAACAGGACAAGGGCCCGGAAACGCGGCACTGCCCTGGCTCTCGTGGTTCTACGCACGGTCATGATGTGCCCGCCGTTCGCAAGAAGTGCTGCTCTCCTCCTGCATAGCACCTTGGGCCAAATTTCTGCTGCCACCACACGCTATTTGCGCTGGTTATTGCGTTGTGGAGTCGGGCCGGGGGGCGTCGCTTCGGCTCTGGCAGACTTGTCCCATGATGTGCGACCGGCGGGCTGGAGGCCCCGCGGGCCGACGCCTCGCCATCGCACCCCTCTGGTGCCGCTCGCTACGGCGCCCATCCACGGATCCAGGCTAAGTGACTCGCCTTCTGACCCCTCGGGCCATGGGCCTCGCGGTCGTCGCGGCGATCCTGATGGCGGTGATGATCGTTCTCGGTCTGTGGCAGCTCGGAGTCTACGACCAGCACCAGCATGCCAATGCGCAAGCTGGCCTGGATCGGGCGCCGGTGCCGCTCGACCAGGTCCTCAGCCCCGATGCCGCGTACCCTTCCGGCGGCGTCAGCCGACCGGTGACGGTTACCGGTCACTACGTTGCGGGTGAGCAGATCTGGGTACGTGGCTTGGCCGGTGCCCAGGGGGCCTATTCGGCTGTCACCCCGTTGGTCACCTCCGCCGGCTCGGCAGTCCTGGTCGTTCGAGGGTCGACGGGCCAGACGGCCGCACCGGTGCCGAGTGGTGCGGTCACGGTGACCGGGGTGCTCGAGCCGCCCACTGCACGCGGGAGCCCGCTCACTGCGGATCGGGTCACGAGCGGTATCAACCTGGCGGTGCTTGTTGACGGCTTCAACCAGAATTTGTACGGCGGGTACGTCCTGCTGCGCGCCAGCGCGCCCCCTCAGAGCGGTGCGCTCACCCAGGTGACGCCACCGCTTCCGTCGCCCTCGCGATGGGCCGGGATCCGCAATCTGTTGTACGCATGCCAGTGGTGGGTGTTCGCCGGGTTCGTGGCGTTCATGTGGTGGCGGATGGCCCGTGAGATGCCCGCTGCCCCGGTCGAGGACACCGCCACCGATCAGCCATTGCCGCTGAGATAGCGTGCCCACGTGAAGGGTGCTCTGCTTCGTTACCGGGTGATGGCCAACATCATCGGCGTATTCCTCATCATCTTGATCTGCATCGGCGTGCCGTTGAAGTACCTCGCCGCCAGTGGCACCTCGTTGCAAAGTGCCGGTGCCGGGATCACCGAGGTCGTCGGGATCATGCACGGCTTCCTCTACATGGTGTTCCTGGTCATGGCCGCCGATCTGGCCAGGCGGGCCCGGTTCCCGGTCCTGTTCGCCCTGATCACCTTGATCTTGGGCACGATCCCGTTCCTCAGCTTCGTCGGAGAGCACAACGCGACCAAGCGGGTGCGGGCCGAGCACCCGGAACTGGTCCCGGAGCCAACGCCTGCCGCCTGATGTGACGGGCCGACCACGTGGCGGTGACCACACGCGTCGCTAGTGGTCAGGTCCGACGTGGTTGCCCGGCTTGTCCTCCCCGTCGCCCTCCTCGCTGAGCCTGCCGCCCGCTGCGGCCGTGTCTCGCCCGCTGATCCAGGCCGGGTCGGAGTCGGCGGCGTACCACTTCTTGTAGGCGACCGCGACCAGGCCGCCCAAGCCCAGCACGATTAGCAGGTTGCGCACCTTGTGCGACGACTTGGGCTCCTCGACGATGCCGAGCCTCACGGCGGCGCGGTAGCCCTGCTGTCGCCCCCTCGTCACCGCCTCGCTGGCGACCGGTGCCAGCGCCTGCCTCGCGTCTTCGACCTTCGGTGCCAGCAGGTCGCGGGCATCGGCAAGCGCCGGCCCGACGCGTTCGAGGGCGGGGCCGACCGAGGCGCGCGCCTGCTCGGTCGCGGAGATGAGCTTGTCTCGAGCGATCTCCGCGGCGGGGGACACCGAGTCTTGCACGTCGCCCGCTACCGACTGGAGTCGCTTGCGGGACATCATGGTTGCCACGTGAAGATCCTCTCCTTGGGTGGAGCGCATCGGCTCGCCGAGGGCGGGCTTGCGCTACTCCTACTGTTACCCACGCTCGGGCAAATCACCACCGCTGCCGCCGTGCAGTCGCCGCTTGGCCGACATGCGAGGATTGACTCCCATCGCCTGCGGCGGCGGGGTGACTATTCCCGGATGAACCAGACGAAAAGGTGACAACGTGGCCGAAGAGCTGTTTGCCACACTCAAGACCAACCGCGGCGACATCGTCGTCCAGCTGTTTCCCAACCACGCCCCCGCGACCGTCAAGAACTTCACCGGTTTGGCTGAGGGCACGCAGGAGTGGACCGACCCCAAGAGCGGCCAGCAGTCGCATGACAAGTTCTACGACGGGCTGACGTTCCATCGCGTCATCGACGGCTTCATGATCCAGGGCGGCTGTCCCCAAGGCGACGGCCGTGGTGGCCCGGGCTACACGTTCAAGGACGAGTTCCACCCCGAGCTGCAGTTCTCCAAGCCCTACCTGCTGGCGATGGCCAACGCGGGGCCGGGGACCAATGGCTCGCAGTTCTTCATCACGCTGGGTCCGACCCCCCACCTCAACAGGCACCACACGATCTTCGGTGAGGTCGCCGACCAGGAGAGCCGCGACGTCGTCGACGCGATCGGGTCGACGA
>JBOHDU010000064.1:0-2675 GCA_050700615.1 Nocardioidaceae bacterium | reverse complement strand
ACGCTAGTGCCCGAACCAACGTGCGGCCCGGGTGAATCCCCACTCCCGTTTCTCCGCGGCGCCCGCCGCAGTGGGTGTAGAACCCGTACCCGTCCTCCAGCAGACCCGGCGTGGCGGCGGTGTCGTAATCAGCGCCGAGAGCGACGACGAGGATGTCAGCGTCGTAGGTCGTCGCATCGGTCACGACTCGGCGCTGCGCCGGGTCGATCGAGATGATGGTCTCCTGTCGGAACTCCAGACCGGGCTTGGTGATGTCGCGATAGGAGTGCCACAGCTCGGAAGCCGGGCGCCGGTCGAACATGATGTCGAGCTTCGAGAACCCGAAGAGAAACGCCTCGTTCTTGTCGATGAGCGTGATGTCAGCTTTGTCGGGAACCGATTCAGACAATCGGGTCACCAGCTCGAGCCCACCGAACCCCGCCCCGAGGACGACAACGTGCTGGGGCATGATGCCTCAGGTCGGTTGCGGGACGATGCGGATGTAGGGCTTGGGTTCCTTCCAGTCGCCGAAGATCTGCGTGTAATCCTTCGGGTGGGAGAACAGCACCGCCCACGAGTCGCCGATCCAGTCGTGGAAGTTGATCCGTCCCTGGGTCGTATCGGCTTCGAAGTTCGGAGCCGTCTGGTCGATGAGCACGGACATGATTGGTAGTTCCTTTCGTTATCGGGGAAGCGCGGCGGTAGGGGTGGTGGCGGTGCCGCTGACGACCGCGGCGACGACATCGAGCTCGCTTGGGATGAACTCGTCGACGTAGTCGTCGGGGTCACCTGGAAGCCGCCCAGCAATCGATCCTCAGCTTGGTCAGTCGCATGTCCAACCTTCGACGATACCCCCGCATGCTATGAAGAGTCTCGTAGACCGCACGTGGCACGAGCGAGGACCCCCGAGGTTGGACGCGCCCGGAACCTCACCCAGGATGACCGTCGCCGGCACGTGGCGTCCGTCGCCGAGCACCAGGAGGGACACCTTCCAGATAGAAGAGGAGGTCAACAATGGCCGCAACGCTGAAGCTGACGCACAAGGCAATCGGCGTGGAGGTCCGTCGTGGTACGTACGAGATCTTGGTTGACGGTCAGCGTGCCGGATCGCTCGACATGAACGACACGATCGAGATACCAGTCGAACCTGGGCGTCATGCTCTATTGGTTCGCAACGGCCGAAACTCCAGCGGGACTCAGACCTTCGACGCAGTCGAGGGCGAGACCGTCTCTTTCCGATGCACCGGAAAGAGGCTTCTTCCGCTCTTTCTCGCGTCGTTCGCGGTGCCCAGCTTGGCCATCAAGCTCAAGCGCGAATAGCCGGCGAACGCCGAGAGATCGGTTCCGTAGGAACAGGGCGCCGTTCTCTCCTCGCGCGTGCCCTGGCGACGGAATTGCATGGTGGACGTCGCGGGTCAGCTCAACGGACAACCATCGCCACCCCGAGAGCACACGTCGACCACGACAGCGCGACGAGTGCCTTCTCGACCGGTCCCAAGATGGTCTCGCGTGTGATCGCTCGGCTCGACCCGTCGCGGTAGGTCCTCTCGCCTGCGACCGACACCACGTGGCGGCGCACGTCGCGGGCCTCACTGCTGAGATGGCGCTGCGCGCGAGAGAGCCCGTAGGCGAAAGCGGCGGCCACGACAGCGGCCGGTTCGATCGTGCCGGCCTGCGCGTAGTACGCAGTGAGAACGGGGAAGGACCCCCAGGCGAGGGCAAAGGTAACGTCGTTGTGTAACCTCCCGCCGGCGAGCTCGAGGTTGTAGGCGACTACGAGCAGCACTCCCGCGACGATGAACCCGGCCAGGCCCCAGCCCACCTGTGCGATCCCGACGGCGCCGAGCACGACCGCCCCGGCGAGCGAGGCAGCCGACGCCACGGCCAGCGCGGGGCCGGGGATCCTGGTGGCGAGCGGCCTGCCGTTCAGCTCGTCCAGGCCGTGGGCCGCGACACCGACAGCCAGCGCGAACGCCAGGAGCGTGGCCAGGAGCCGCTCGACAGACAGGGTCGCGGCCAGGCCAGCGCCGATGAGCACGTAGCCGAGATGCCACGCCGTGTACGGGGGATGGAGCACGCTGATCCAATCCCTCACCGTTCCCGAGGTGGGCGCGTACCACGCCGGCCGGACGACCGGCTCATCCATCGGTGTGTCGCTCTTTGCGCCCGTGCATCACCACTCCGCCGCCGAGGCTCATCAGCTGCACGTGCACGTCGAGGACGCCGGCGTCGTTCCACGCCCGGACGTGCCGATCGAGCGGCCAGGTCTCGTAATGATCGGAGATGGACGGGCCGAGGAAGCGCCCCACCTCGAGCCACTCGCGCCCACCGGCAACGAAACCGGCGGCCGGGAGCAGGACCCTGGTGTAGAGGATCCATAGTCGGTGCCACACCGGTCGGGGCGGCACGTGGAACTCGAGGCAGGCGAGCGTCCCGCCCGGCTCGAGCACTCGTGCCAGCTCGCTTATGGTGCCCGCCGGGTCTGCGACATAGCGAAGGAGATAGGTGAACGTGACCGCATCGAAGGACTCGTCCGGGAACGGGAGTTGCTCGCCGCGGCCGATCAACATCGATATGCGCTGGGCGTAAGGGCTCGCGGCGACGTTGGCCACGCCTGCCCTGAGCATCTCCGGAGTCAGGTCGACGCCGGCGACCCACGCCCCGGTGCGCGCCGCTAGCTCCAGTGCCACCCCCGC
>JBOHDU010000063.1:0-2804 GCA_050700615.1 Nocardioidaceae bacterium | reverse complement strand
GTACAGTTCGCCTTTGCTGTCGTCGAAGGCGAGCTTGCCCCCAAAGCGCGCGACGAGTTTGGGGCCGAAGTAGTCGCTCGCGCTGGCTACGTTGTCGGCGAGTTCGAAGAAGTCTTGGGTCCTGATGGTCAGGCCGAGGTGCTCGGCCTCCATGAGGACCTGGCCGCTGACCCAGAAGCACCTGCAGAAGCCGAGACTGGTATTGATGTCGTTGATCGTTTCGTACAGCTCCGGGCCGGGCTCGATGTCCGCGACGACCGTTGAGAAGACGCGGACGATGGGACGTTCGTCGTTGCCTGCCACGCGGACGAAGTAGCGAGCGTCGCGATGGCGGACGGGGTAGTCCCCGTCGTGATCGGGCGCTGCCTTATCAATGCCGGTGATGCGCTCGATAAGCGTCTCGACGTGGGAGGTCACCATGTCACGGCTCACGTTTCTGCTCCTCCTTGCTTGCGCGGCGCCCTGAGGACGGGAACGCTGAAGCCCATTCTGCTCTGCAATTCTGCCTCGGCGCCGATCCTTCTCGGTAGACTTCCGGGGAACGCAGAATTGCGGTGTCGCGATGAGGATTGGGTACCTCAGACACCCCGGCTGGGCGAGGTCAGCCGCGGAGTAGTCGGCGCAGGTCCTTCGCCTCCAGGGGGGTCGCGAAGGAGGAGTCCTCGTAGATCTCTATGTCTCTGTGGCCGTACGCTGTCTGCTCCACCAGGCCCAGTCCTGGTCGGAATCGATGGCGGACCGCCCGTGCTTGAGGGCCAGGGTTCGCAGTGACGCTCGCGGTGCCTCGCTGGCGGCCAGCTCGCGGACGAGCGGGTACATCTGTAATGGGTCACAGCTGGCCCGTGGCTGGCTGAGATGCTGATCCTCGACCTGCGCGTGTGACTCCGGGTATATCCGACCCGCTCGTGAGCGGTGTCTTGAAAATGACGTGTCCACGCGTCGGGTCGAGGATCGGTCCCTGCGCCCAGATGTCTTGATTAGAAGCCTGTCCGCCCGGGCCCCAACAGCCCGCGGCGTGACTCATTACAGATGTGTCTCTGAGCGACCACCACGGGACCGAGCTGACCTTGTCCGCTCAACCTCTCAGGAGTCCCATGACCATCGTCGCTGAGCTCTTCGAGCACGTCGTCGGCATCGACACCCACGCCCGGACCCACACCTACTGTCTCGGCCACTGCCGAAGCGGCACTGTCGTCGATACCGCCGTGTTCCCGACCAGCAAGGCCGGCCACGCCCGAGCGATCGGATGGATCGTGCGCCGCACCGAGGGCAGCGTCCTGGCCGCGGTCGAAGGCACCTCCTCCTACGGGGCCGGCATCACTGCCGCGCTGACCGCGGAGGTTTTCGACGTCGTCGAAGTCCGTCCAGCTGCCCGAACCAGTCACGCTCACACTGGTAAGTCCGACGTCCTAGACGCCGAGGCCGCAGCCAGGGCTGTCTTGGGGCGTGACTACGACGCACTTGCCAGGCCACGACAGACTGGGCGGCGCACCGCGCTACGAGTTCTTCTCGCATCTCGCTCGATCATCGACCAGCAGCGCACCGCCAACCGCAACGCACTCAACGCGCTCCTTCGCTGCATCGACCTCGGCATCGACGCCAGGAAAGCGGTCAGTGACACCCAGATCCGCACCATCGCCGCCTGGCGCATCGGCCGGACCAATCGGCCAGCCGACCCACTGGTGATCGCACGCCGCGAGGCACGGCGTCTGGCAGCCGCGGTGCTCGAGCAGACAGTGGCACTGCGCGAGAATCACCGCGAGCTCGGGGTCCTCGCCGACCAGCTGGCGCCCGGGCTACAAGAACACCCGGGCATTGGTCCAGTGACCGCCGCGATCATCGTCTGCGCCTACTCCCACCACGGCCGCGTCAGGTCCGAGGCAGCCTTCGCCGCGCTCGGCGGGATCGCACCACTGCCAGCATCCTCAGGCAACACCAGCCGCCATCGCCTGTCCCGATCCGGCGACCGACAGCTCAACCGCGCCTTCGACGTCATCGTCCGAACCCGCATGAGCTACGACCCCACCACCCGCGACTACGTCGCCCGTCGCCGCACAGAGGGCCGAAGCAACCGTGAGATCCGCCGCTGTCTCATTGGACGAGTATCGGAACGCGGGTCAGGTTGGCCTGTTCGTCGGGAACGACGGGGGACGGCCTCGATGTCTCGCCACCAGATGGCCTGTTTGAGCTGGTCGCCCTCGGCGTTGTCGGGAGGCGTGATCGGCGCGAGAGAGCAGCCCCGGTGAGGGCCGAACAATGAGGAACCGACTGTCGACCCGGCACCAGCGGCGATGTTCGACCGGGAGGTCAAACATATGTTCTGCGGATGGGACTGGGGTTCAACCCTGCACGGGGTGTGCCTGATCAACGATGACGGCACGGTGGTCAGGACCTGGATGGTCAAGCACACCGAGGAGGAGCTCTCGGCACTGTTTGCCGAGCTTGCCCACCTGGGTGAACCGGGGTTGATGCCGGTCGCCATTGAGCGCGGTGAGGGTCTCGTCGTCGGGCTGATCGTCGGGGCCGGACATCCTGTGCTGATGGTCGAGCCCACAGCCTTCAAAGCTGCACGCCCGCGGTGGGGCGCAGCCGGCGCGAAATCAGACGCGGCTGACGCCTTCATGCTCGCCGACTACGCCAGAACCGACGGACACCGGCTGCGGAAGGTGGAACCCCTGGCGCAGACCACCCGAGAGCTGGGCGCCCTGGTCCGGGCACGCACCAGTCTGGTCGAGGCACGCACGGCCGCATCCAACCAGCTCTGGGCCATCCTCGCTGAGCACTGGCCCGGCGCTGGTCTGCTG
>JBOHDU010000062.1:0-23192 GCA_050700615.1 Nocardioidaceae bacterium | reverse complement strand
ATGTCATCGACGGACCAGCCGAGCGAGTGCGCCCTGCGCAGCGACGCGACCGAGAACCGGTAGACGGTGGCTCCTCCGCGCGACTCGACGTCGGCTAGCGCTCCAAGGTCGCGAGCCGCCTCCGCGGTCAGCGGGCCGGGAGCGACGGCGGTCAGGTCGGCCTGCACGACGATGTGGCCGACGCGTGCAGGCAGCAGCCTATCGAGGGCCTCGACATCACGGGACAGGCCGAAGCTGGATAGCGCACCGAGACCGGTTATCCCGAGCCACGATGCCTGTTCGAGCATCACCGCGGCGCTGCGGTCGGCGGAGCCGGCGCGCATCGGACTCCGCCACGCGAGCCACGTCTTCAGGTCGATAGCTGAGAGCACGACCCCCGCGGCCGGGTCGCCGTAAGCCTCGAAGCAGAGCCGCTTGAGCCGCTGCACACCGCTGGGGGGGTGGTTGTCGAACCACCCGGCGGCAACCGTCGCCCACTGATCGGCCAGGCTGTGCCGCTGCCAGGTGTCGAAGGCGACGGTGGGCTGGAGTACGTCGTCACTCCCCCGCGCCGACACCCCGAGCAGGCCCGCCGACGTGGCGATCTCCAGGTGCGAGCGGGCCGCCGCGGTGGGCAGGTCGAGCAGAGTGGCTAGCAGCCGCAGCGCTCTCGTGCCGAGTGCACCTGCACGCGTAAGCGGTGTGGGGGAGTGCTCACAGTGCTCGACCACGACGTCGATGCGCCGAATGAACTCGAAGGCCGACCCCGCCGCCACCCGGTCGACCAGGTCCGACGGCTTCGTGACCGAGTCACCGACACTCGGCGGATCCGGGAGTGCCGGCTTGATGGGGCCGGCCTCGGCTAGCAGGGCAGCGAGGGCCCGCACCGGTCGGAGCGCGGACTCGTCCCCCCACAACAGGGCCAGCGCGAGCAGTCGGTCCAGAGCCTTCGCCGTCTCGGTCGCGTGCTCAGCGAGCTCGGTCAGCTGGGTCGCCGAAAAGGCACCAGGCTGCGCGACTGCGCGTTGCGCGACCCACAGGTCGAACGCGTTCATCGTACGCAACGCGTCGGCCACCGAGTCACGAGTCGTGGCCCGCGAGGCGACCTCGCTGAACGTCTGCGGCGGGGGGAAGGCCAGATCCGGCCGCGCTTCGAGCAGTCGCGCCAGCCCGTCGTCGTCCCAGTCGCGCAGCATCTGGGTCAGGCTGCGCGGGTGGCCGTGGGCGTTCATCACCGTCCACCGTAGTTCAGCCGGCCCGAGTTGCCGGGCTCGTCGGGACCCAGCCTTGCCTGCACTCGTGGGAAAGAGAGCTCCGGCTTACCCTCGAACAACGTCCGGCCGTGGCGACTAGCCTCAGATCATGACCGCCACCAGCCGCTCCTACGCCGCCGGACCGACCGATCAGCCGCTGCTGGACGAGACGATCGGCGCCAACCTGGAGCGCACGGTCACCAAGCACCCCGAACGGGAGGCCCTGGTCGAGTGTGCGACCGGCCGGCGCTGGACCTACGCCGAACTCGACGCCGATGTCGATGCGGTCGCACGTGGCTTGATCGGGCTTGGCATCGCGGCGGGTGACAGGGCGGGGATGTGGTCGCCGAACACCGCGGAGTGGACGCTCGTCCAGTACGCCACCGCGAAGATCGGCGCCATCCTCGTCAACATCAACCCGGCCTACCGTACCCACGAGCTGTCGTACGCGCTCAACCAAAGCGGGGTCAAGCTGCTGGTCTCCGCCACCAGCTTCAAGTCGACTGACTATCGGGCGATGGTCGAGGAGGTCGCCCAGGAGTGCACTGCCCTGCAACGGGTCGTGTACGTCGGCACGCCGGACTGGACAGGGCTTTTGGCGGCCGGTGCCGACGTCCCTGTGGAAGCCGTTGGACGACGGCTGGCCGCGTTGGCGCCAAGCGACCCGATCAACATCCAGTACACGTCGGGCACCACCGGCTTCCCCAAGGGCGCCACCCTCAGCCATCGCAACATCCTCAACAACGGCTACTTCGTGACCGAGCTGATCAACTTCACCGAGAAGGACCGGCTCGCGATCCCCGTGCCCTTCTACCACTGCTTCGGCATGGTCATGGGCAACCTCGGATGCACGAGTCACGGCGCCGCGATGGTGATCCCCGCTCCCGGGTTCGATCCGGAGCTCACGCTGCGCGCGATCCAGGACGAGCGGTGCACCGGCGTCTACGGCGTGCCGACCATGTTCATCGCCATGCAGAACCACCCCAAGTTCATGTCCGTCGACCTCTCCTCGCTCCGCACCGGCCTGATGGCCGGTTCTCCATGCCCGATCGAGGTGATGAAGCGCTGTGTGCGCGACATGCATATGGCTGAGGTCGGCATCGCCTACGGCATGACGGAGACGTCCCCGGTTTCCACGCAGACCCGCGTTGACGACGACCTGGAGCGCCGGACGTCGACGATCGGGCGCGTGCACCCGCACGTCGAAATCAAGATCGTCGACCCGCTCTCCGGTAAGACCGTCCAGCACGACACTCCCGGCGAGTTCTGCACTCGCGGCTACTCCGTGATGCTTGGCTATTGGGACCAACCCGACAAGACCGCCGAGGCGATCGACGGCGACGGCTGGATGCACACCGGGGATCTCGCCGTCATCAGCCCGGACGGCTACGCCAACATCGTGGGCCGCATCAAGGACATGGTGATCCGCGGGGGAGAGAACGTCTATCCGCGCGAGATCGAGGAGTTCCTCTACACCCACCCCGACATCGCCGACGTGCAGGTGATCGGCGTCCCCGACCAGCGGTACGGCGAGGAGATCTGCGCCTGGATAAGGCTTCGCGACGGGGCCGACCCTGTCGACGCCGAGATGGTGCGCGCATTTTGCCTGGGCAAGATGGCCCACTTCAAGATTCCGCGCTACGTCATGGTCGTCGACGACTTCCCGATGACTGTGACCGGCAAGATTCGCAAGGTGGAGATGCGCGCGCGCAGCATCGAGGAACTAGGCCTGCAGGATGCTGCGGCCGCAAAGAACGCGTGACCGGGTGGTGGGGTCATCCTGAGGAGGTCGTATCACAGGTCGACGAGCACTTTGCCGACGGCGCCATGCTCGGCGGCTTCATGTGCCGCAGCGATATCGGTGAGGTCGAAGTGCTGGCTCGGCAGCTCTGTAAGGGTGTCCTCACGCAGCGCCTTCGTGATGTCCGCGGCAGCCACCCGGAGGCTGGAGCGCGGCACTCCGTAGAGAAGCACGAACAGCATCCGCACGTTGGCAGTCATGAAACGCCGAACCGGGAGAACCGGGTCGTCACCGGATGCTGCGTAGCAGACGATGGTGGTTCCGTAGCCGGACAGCCGCAGGTCGAGCTCCAGGTTGGCGCCAAGCGCAACCTCGACGATGCGATCCAGGGGTGAGGCGAAGGCGGCGATCTGGTCAGCAGCGTGGGGGTCGTGGTAATTGACCACCAGGTCGGCGCCGGCCTGGTGCGCTAGCCTGGCCTTCTCCGGGCCACTGACGGTCGTCACCACCCGAGCTCCGGCCCGCTTCGCGAGCTCGATGGCGAAGTGCCCGACGGCACCGGCGCCCCCGGCCACCAGCACGTCGGTCCCGGAGATCGGGCCGTCGGTCAGCAGGCAGTGGTGGGCCGTCATGGCGGGAACACCAAGGCTTGCGCCCAGGTCGAACGAGCACCCGTCCGGAAGCGGCACGGCCTGCTCCGCCGGCACAACGCAGAACTCGGCGGCACTGCCGTACCTCGAGCCCGCCGCCAACCAGAGCCAGACCCGCTCCCCGATCCGACCGGCGTCGACGCCTTCACCTACGGCGTCGATGACACCGGCGCCGTCGTGGTGCGGAATCTGGAATCCGTCGATGAGCCGGGGGACAGCCCCGCTGCGTGCTTTGTAGTCGGTGGGGTTGACCGCGGAGACCCGAACGCCCACGCGCACCTGACCTCGGGCCGGCTCGGGAAGGTCGACCTCCTCGACGCGCAGCACCTCACGTGCTGGTCCAACCCCGCGGTATAACGCTGCCCGCATGTCCAATCTCCTAACTCGGGACAGGAGTGACCATTAGTTGAGCGTGACGTAGGTAACGTGAGGTGTGTCGGTGTAGGAGACGAAGCCGAGCCATCGCTTGTTGGGATCGAGCCCGGACCAGCGCGCCACGACACGGAAGTTCTCGCCACCCGTCACGGTCACCGGATTCGGCGAGAGGACAAGGTTGGGCCGGGTCATCGAGGAGCCGACCGCCGGCACTACCCAGCCGGTGAACGAGACCTGCATGCTGGCATCGGTCGACGACGTCTGTGCATGGACGAAGACGCGATAGGAGCCCGGCCTGGGGTGGCTCAGCGTGAGGTCGGAAGATCCCTCGGGTCCGGTGGCGCTTGCCACCAGCTGGTCGCCCCGGTAGACGTAGGCGGCGACGTCGTCGGACTCGTTGACCGGCGCGACCTCGAACCGGGCGACCGCGGTGCCCGCCGGGATCTGGTAGTCCTTGGCTGCTGTGCTCGCCGAGACCCGCGGATCAGCGGGATTGAAGCTGCCGGGCGTCAAGGTGAGCAGCTCGGGACGCGCGCCGACCAGGCCAGACGTACGCGGCGCGATGGTTCCGGTGACGCCCGCCTCGGCGAGGATCGTGACAGAGCCTGTGGAGCCGGAGGCTTGCACCTCGCTCGGCGCGCCGGCGGCCACCGGCCGGATGGTGATCGGGGAGGCCACTGTGTGCCCGAGCGAGCCGCTCCAGATCAGCGATCCATCAGCGAAGTGCTCGTAGCGGGCGTGCTTGGTGGGACTGAACGAGACCCGGAACCTCGCCGACTGCCCCGGTGCCAGGCTCAGCGTGCCCGGCGAGACCGAAACGGCGATGCCGTGCAGACCGCTGTAATCGGCGACATAGGTCTCCGCCTGGCGTGAGACATTGGTGACGGTGCGGGTAATGGTCTGCTCGCCGATCAGGTCTCCGATGGCGATCGAGGGGAGGTTGAGGTCGCTCGCGTCGAGCGGTCGGACGTGGCTGAGCGGCTTCCCGTCGAGGAGTCGCAGACCCTGGCCGCGCAGGAAGCCGAGCCAGTCGTGCTCGCCCGCGTTGTAGACCAGCCCCGGATCGAGCGCGCCCTGCGGGTTGACCTCTCCTGCTCCTTGTGCCAACGGGGTGCGGACGCCCGGCAGCCGGGTGGCCGTCGTCATCATCGCCGACTGCATCATCGCTGGTGTCCAGCGTGGGTGAGCCGACTTGATGATGGCCGCAAGTCCTGCGATGTACGGCGCGGACATCGACGTGCCGGAGTAGAGGTCCCAGAGTCGGCCGAAGTCGGACGGCGGAGCAACGGCCGCCAGCACGCCGACACCCGGCGCGACCAGATCAGGCTTGAGCACGTCGCTGTTGCCGGCCAGTGACGGCCCCCTGGATGAGAAGCTGGCGAGCTCGGGCTGAGCAGTGCTGACCGCGCCATCAGGTGTGAGGCTCGCCCGGGCGTGCACGCCGGCTTTGGCGGCGTAGCCCAGCACCGCCTTGCCGTCGGCGCTGTCGAGGTGCACCGTCGGCACCGAGTGGAAGTCGGCGTCGGTGCTGGTCTGCGTCGTGTTGACGAGAACCATCCCTACGCCGCCTGCCTGGGCGACGGTCGCGCTCTTGACGACCCGGGCGACGTCGCCGCGCTCGCACACAACGATCGCGCCTTCGACCTTCTGTGCGCTCAGCGAGCCCGGATAGCACAACGCCGCTCTTGGCGTGGAGATGTCATGGCGGGCGGCGCGCCCGGCGAGCACCAGTCGGCTGCGATGCACCGCCCTTCCCGACACCATCGCCCCCGTGAACGTCTGGCCGTCGCCCAGCCTCACCGTCCCCTGGTAGAGGTCGTGCTGGCTCGCGGCCACCGTGGTGACCCAGGGGCTGGGGTGGTCCACCGTGCCGCGTCGAGGGCCCTCGTCGCCGGCTGAGGTGGCGACGAACACGCCGGAGGCGGCTGCGTTGAGGAAGGCGAGGCCCATCGCGCTGGTGTAAGAGGCCGGCTCGCCGCTCACGGAGTAGCTGATGACGTTGACCCCGTCAGAGACGGCCTGGTCGACCGCCTTGAGGGTGTCGGCGGTGGTGCACCCGTCCCCGGAGGGATCGGGTGCTGCCCAGCACGCCTTGTAGATGGCGAGGTGGGCGGAAGGCGCCATGCCGCTCACGTGTCCGAACTGTTGGCCCTGCACCTCGACGGCGACTCCGCTGTTGCCCGCCGCGGTCGCGGCGGTGTGAGAGCCGTGACCGCTGCCGTCGCGAGGCGAGGTGAACTCGGCTCCTGACAGGTGGTCGACTCCGAAGCCTTTGACGAAATAGCGGGCGGCCACGATCTTGGAGTTGCACGCCGCGGCCGTCCACTGCTCACCGGCCTCGCACCGCCCGGTGAACCCGGGCAGGCTGTGCGCCAGCCAGCCCCGGTCGATGGGGAGACCGGCGAACGACGGGTTCTCGGGCCAGATGCCGGAGTCGATGACGCCGATGACCTCGTCGTGGCCGCCGCGCGCACGGACGTCGGCGATCTCGCGAGACGCGCCTACGGTGCGGGAGGTCGCGTCGAGCTTGTGCAGGGTGCTGAGCTCGACGTTCAGCACATGGGGCATCGACTGAAGCTGTTTGACCTGGCTGTTGTCGAGCTCGGCCGCGAACCCGTCGAGGGCGGTGGTGTAGCGGTAGACGGTCTGGGGGCTTCCCAGCGCCCACAGCACCTGGGCCTGGTGCGACAGCAGGTAGTCGCGGTAGCGGGTGACGGCGGGGCGGTCGGCATCGAAGCGTTGACCCGGACGGGGCGCCGTGGCGGAGTAGCCGCGGACACCACCTTTGTATGTCGCCAGCGGCGCGTCGTTGAGCACGACGACGTAGAGACCGGTCTGGCCCGGGGCGGGCACGGCGGGAGGCTTGGAGGTCGCAATGGCGGGCGACACCGGCGTGGCCAAGGCGAGGGCGACCGCGAGCACCATGAGCAGTCGCCGCACCAGTCACCACCTCTCGCTCTGTGCCCGAATATCTCCAGCAGGAGCCACCACTGCAGGCACGCCCTACCGAAGTAGGACCGATCTACAGTGCCGGGGTCGGGTCTGCCCAGTCAAGATCGCTAAAGTCTAGGACGTGCAGCCGACGCTGGTCGTGGGATTCGACCTGGATATGACGCTCCTGGACACGCGACCGGGAATCCGGAAGGTTTGGGATGAATTGTCGGCCATCACCGGTGTCTCTCTCGACAGTGAGCTGATCGTTTCGCGATTGGGACCACCGCTGTCCCATGAGCTGACGAACTGGGTCGCCCCAGAGCGGGTGCCGGAGCTCATCGCCCTTTATCGCGAGCTCTATCCCGACCACGCGATCGAGCCGGCGCTCCTGCTGCCGGGGGCCGTCGAGGCACTGCAGGCGGTCCGCGACCGCGGCGGCTCGGCGCTCGTCGTGACGGCCAAGAGCTCGTCCACCGCCCAGCTGCACATCGACCACCTCGCGCTCGGTGCGGACGAGCTCGTCGGTGGGCTGTGGGGCGAGGGCAAGGCCGAAGCCCTGCTCGCGCACGGCGCAGTCATCTATGTCGGCGACCACGTGCACGACATGGCCGGAGCACGTGCGGCCGGTGCGGTGGCGGTCGGGGTGACCACCGGCCCGTGCAGCCGCGACGAGCTGACGGCGGCGGGCGCCGACGTCGTCCTGACCGATCTCACCGAGCTCCCAGGGTGGCTCGATGACTACCTGCTGACGACCAGGCTGGCAGCCCTCGACGCCCGCCTCCACGAGCTCGGCAGCCTGCTCGTAGCCTTCAGCGGCGGCGCCGACTCGGCCTTCCTCCTGGCCGCCGCGGTGCGCTCCCTCGGACCCGACAAGGTTGTGGCCGCCACGGCGCTGTCGGACTCGTTGCCGCAGTCAGAGCGCGACCCTGCGCGCGCGTTCTGTCGGCAGCTCGGGGTACGCCATCTCACTCCCACCACGCACGAGATGGACCGGGCCGGATACCGAGCCAACGCCGGGGACCGCTGTTACTTCTGCAAGGCTGAGCTCGTGGACGTGTTGCGGCCCGTTGCCGTCGACCTCGGCATCGCCCATGTCGCTACCGGGACCAATGCCGACGACGCCTTGGCGGGCTTCCGTCCAGGCATCCGGGCGGCGTTCGAGCGCGACGCCGTCACCCCGTTGCTCGATGCCGGCCTCACCAAGTCCCAGATCAGGCAGGCATCCCTGCAGTGGGGGCTTCCCACCTGGGACAAGCCCGCGGCCGCCTGCTTGTCGTCGCGGATCGCCTACGGCGTCGAGGTCACGCCCACTCGACTCGCGCGAGTGGAGCGAGCCGAGGTGGCGGTGCGGCTGGCCCTTGCCGACGACGGTCACGAGATCGGGAATGTACGCGTGCGGGACCTGGGCGACGAGGCCCGGATCGAGCTCGACCTGGCGCTGGTCGGTGCGTTGGCCCGCGACGCGGCCGCCACCCAGCGGGTGCTGGCCGCAGCGGTCGGTGCAGGCTTCTCGGCAGCTTTCGTCGACCCGGCCGGCTTCCGGTCGGGCGCGATGAATGAGCTACTGGCGGATCCCGCACGCTACCGTTGATCCCGCTACCCTTACTCTGCCCAGGGCGGGGTTCCCGTCACACGCGGGTGCCCATGACATGTGGTGCGCTCGTTCCCGTCAGTAAAGATCCAGTGAGGTTCAACGGTGCCTACCGGGAAAGTCAAGTGGTACGACGCCGAGAAGGGCTTCGGCTTCCTCACCACGGACGACGGCGGAGATGTGTTCGTGAGGTCCGACTCGCTACCGGCGGGAGTCGCGACCTTGCGGTCGGGAACCCGGGTCGAGTTCGGGCTCGTGCAAGGCCGCAAGGGCGACCAGGCGATCCAGGTGAGTGTGCTCGACCCGACGCCCTCGGTCGCCAAGGCGATGCGTAAGAAGCCCGAAGAGATGGTCAACATCGTCGAAGACCTGATGAAGCTGCTCGAGTCGTTGGAGCGAACCTATCGCCGCGGTCGCAACGCGGACACCAGGTCGGCGAAGCAGACAGCGGCGCTGCTTCGTGCGCTTGCTGCCGAGCTCGACCTGAGCTAGTCGTCCGTCGGATCCGGGCTGAGGGATGCGGAGCCGCGACGAGTGTGGCCTGCGCCCCTTCCGACGTGGTGATCTGTCGCTCGGTGGCGCGTCACACCCGACCGCGCCGGGTCTGCAGCACCCGCCCGCGCAGGACGAACACCAGCGCGCCGACAAGCACCGCCGCCACGATGAACAGTCCCAGCTTGGCGATCAGCGGCATGAAGACCCCGAGGAAGCCGCCGATCACCCACGACAGCTGAAGCAGCGTCTCCGACCGCGCGAACACGCTGGTCCGGACGTGCTCGGGCACCTCGCGCTGGATCAGGGCGTCAAGGGACAGCTTTCCCAGGGACTGGCAGAGTCCGGCAACCAGGCCCAACAACATCGCGGGTATCAGCCCCCAGAACAACGCCGCGAACACCGCCGCTACGGCGTCCGCCGTCAACGTGATGAGTACGGTCGACTCCGGTTTACGGTCCTTGAGCAAGGAGCCGAGGAAGGTCCCTATCGTGCTCCCGGCGCCCGCAGATCCGATGACCAGGGCCAGCAGCAGAGTCTTGCGGTCCTCCCACCCGGCGAGGGGGTGTTCTCGCAACAGGAAGGCCATGAACAGGGTCAGGAACCCTGACAGCACCCGCAGCCCCGCATTGCACCGAAGCGCCGTGACCACCGTGGGGCTGATGTTGGCCCGTCGCCGCGACCGGCGGCTCGGTTCGGCCACGTCGCGCAGGCCGACCTGTCCCTCGCCCTCGGATGAGTCGACGCGGGCCGGCAGCAGTGCGACGGAGACCGTTCCGCCGATGAAGACGAGGAACGCGTAGCGCAGCGACCACTCGGGGCCGATGAAGGCAGCCAGACCCGCGAGTGGCGCGGAGATCACTGCACCGGCGGTGCCGGCCAGCGAGATCCGCGAGTTGGCTTTGACGAGGCTGAGCCCCTCCGGAAGTAGACGGGGCACCGCGGAGGCGCGCGTCACGCCGTACGCCTTCGATGCGATCAGGCAGGTCAGCGCCGCGGGGAACATCCATGCCGACTGGTCGGCCACGGCCCCGGCCATTGCCCAACAGCCAATCGCCCGGATGAGCATGGTGGCGCCGATCGCCCAGCGCCGGCCTCGGCGGAACCGGTCCAGGAAGGGGCCGATGAGGGGTGCCACGACAGCGAACGGCAGCATCGTGATTCCCAGGAACAGCGCAACGTGCCCGCGCGCCTCACCGGAGGGAACCTGGAAGAACAGCGTGCCGGCCAATGAGATGGCGAGGGCGGCGTCACCGGCTGCGTTGATCGCGTGCAGCTCGATGAGGCGGTAGAGACCGGTCTGCCCGGCGCCCTTGCCCTGGGAGGCACGACGCGCTGCTCTGGCTGCGCCACCGGCCGCACTGGACGCGTAGTGGGCAGCCTTGCGGGTGGCATCTCGCGCCTTGTGAGACTTGTCGTCGCCGGTGCCGTGGTGACCACCGGCGAGGTGGCCGGGTTGACCGTAGTCGGGTCGCGCGCCACCACGACCACGACGCTGCGCCGCCGGCCGGCCGTCCTGTTCGTGTTCCTGCCGGCCGATGTCCGGCCCATGCGGCGGCCCCGACCGCAGCGGTCGCGGCCGCTGTTCTCGTGGCTCGGAGTTGTCGGACGGCACATTCCTATCCTGCCTTGCCGACCGGCGGGTGACTGTATTGCCAAGGGCGCGTTTGTGACCGGCGTCGACCCGCGAGCGTGCCAGCCGCGCCCGGTCCGGCAAGGCGCGCGAGCGATGCTGTAGCCGCTACTCCCGTCGGCGAGCGCAACATAGCCGGTCGTGATGCGGGGGTAGGCGAGGCGACCTGGGGTTTGCCAACGCGTCCTCGCCAGGGGCATGGTGATGGGCTGGGCGATTGGTCAACCAGCGCACAGGTGGGGGACAATGCCGTGGTGACGACAGCAGGCAGTTCCGCCCCCAAGACACCCAAGGCCGATCGCGCTCTGGTCGACGCGTCCGACGAGGCTCGGTCCGCGCTCGTCGAAGTGGTTGGCGAGGGCGGGTTCGGGGAGCACGTGGGCTCGACTACCGAGGCAGAGCGCGTCGTCACCCACTTATTTGCCGCCACCGACCCCGGTTACGCCGGCTGGCGATGGGCTGTCACGCTTGCCCGGGCGCCGAGGCAGAAGTCGGTGACCATCGACGAGATCGTGCTGCTGCCGGGCGGCGAGGCGCTGGTTGCCCCTGCCTGGGTCCCGTGGGAGGAGCGCGTGGCGCCCGACGACTTGGGCCCGGGCGACCTCATCCCGGTATCCGACGAGGACCCGAGGCTGGTGCCCGGATACCTCGGAGGAGACCAGGCCCTCGACAGTGCGTCGTCGCGTGACCTGCGCGAGGTGATCCGCGAGCTTGGCCTAGGACGGACTCGGGTGCTCTCGGTCACGGGTCGAGACGAGGCCGCGGACCGATGGTACGACGGGGCCAGCGGCCCACACTCGGCAATCGCCGAGTCCGCCCCGGCGCACTGCGCCTCGTGTGGCTTTCTCGTGCGTGTCGCCGGTCCGCTCGGCACGATGTTCGGTGTCTGCGCCAACGCGTCGTCCCCGAGCGACGGACGGGCTGTGGCCATGGACCACGGCTGCGGGGCACACTCCGACGTGCGCGTCCAAGTCTCCCCGCATCAGCCCAGCACGCCGCTGCCTTTCCACGACACCGTTACCTGGGACTCGTTCGCCGAGGCCGACCTCGAGCTCTTGACCTGAGCCGCAAGCCGCTCCCGCCCACTACGGTCCTGAGGCGGGCAGGCTACTGTCCTCCCGCCTGTGCTCGGCTCGACGCGCGATCTTGCGCTGCCGGCGGCGGCAGTACCCGATGCCGATCAGGCCCAGTCCGAATCCGGCCAGACAGGTCCACATCCACCATGCGTGACCGTCGTGCCGGAGGGTGCCGTAGAACGGAAGCAGCGCGACGAAGCCGATCAGCCAGACCAGCGTGCCGATGGCGATCGTGCGCACGCCCGTCACGTCCAACGGCTCCACCTGCGCCACGAGGTACGACTTGTAGCCGATGTCGACCTTCTCGACGCCCGGGCGCAGACTGACCTGCTCGTGGGCCGGCGCCGATTCGCGTGGCTCGTCAGTCACTCGTCAAGGCTAGACGATCGGCTGTGCGCCACGCCGAGGTGCGTCGGTCCCTGCAGGTCACGTGAATGGCCGTCGTCTCTGCAGGCGATCCTCGCCCTGCCTGCGTGTGGAGTCAGGCACGCGAGGAGTTTCTCGGACCTTTCTCAGTTTGTTAGCCGGGCTAATGAGTTATGCTAAAGGGGTGGCAACCGAAACTAGCAAGCCTGTGCGCTCCGACGGTGGCCTCGCCACCGCCCTCCGCAGCTCGGTGATGCGCCTGTCCCGCCGGCTGCGCAGTGAGCGCGACCCGGCCGACGACTTCACCGCCAGCCAGCTCGCGGTTCTCGGGCACCTGCACCGAGATGGCCGCCTCACGCTGGGTGAGCTGGCTGCGGCCGAGAAGGTTCAGCCGCCGTCGATGACCCGGATCGTCAATGCTCTTCACGAGCGCGGCCTCGTCCGGCGATCGCCGCACGAGACCGACGGTCGGTTGGTGCTGCTCTCGCTGACCGAGACTGCGGAGTCGGTGCTGCGCGAGGCGCGACGTCGTAAGGAGGAGTGGCTCAACTGCCGCCTCCGCGAACTGACCTCGGACGAGCGTCGTACCCTTCGGGCAGCGGCCCCCATCCTCGAGCGTCTCTCCCACGCATGAGCCCCACCTTCCAGGCTCTGTCGGTCCGCAACTACCGGCTGTACGCGACCGGCGGGGTGATCAGCAACACCGGCACTTGGATGCAGCGGGTCGCTCAGGACTGGCTGGTCCTGCAGCTCACCCACTCCGGGAGTGCTCTCGGGATCACCACCGGGCTCCAGTTCCTGCCGTTCCTTCTCCTCACGCCCATCGCCGGGCTGATCGCGGATCGCTGCTCGAAGCGGCAGATGCTGATGATCACCCAGGCATCCCTGGCGGTCAGTGCAGCAATGCTGGGCATCCTGGCCACATCGGGTCACGCGCAGGCGTGGCACGTCTACATCCTGGCCTTCGTGTTCGGTATCGGCACCGCATTCGACTCCCCGGCTCGACAGGCCTTCATCGTCGAGATGGTTGGCCGCGAGTTCCTGCCCAACGCCGTGGGGCTCAACTCGGCTTCCTTCAACCTCGGCCGGATCGTGGGTCCCGGGCTGGCGGGTCTGCTCATCGCCGCGCTCGGGTCAGGCGTGCGCGCGACCGGTTGGGTCATCGTCATCAACGCCATCAGCTATCTCGCGGTGATCTGGTCGCTGCGGGCGATGCGGGTCGACGAGCTCGAGCCCTCCGTCCCGGTGGCGCGTGCCCGGGGGGCGCTCCGCGATGGGGTGCGCTACGTGCTGCGAAGTCCCGACCTGATGTTCGCGTTCATCGTGGCCTTCTTCGCCGGCACGTTCGGGATGAACTTCCAGATCACCACGGCGTTGATGGCCACCGGCACGTTCCACAAGGGTGCTGGGGAGTACGGACTGCTCGGGTCGATTATGGCCGTGGGCTCGTTGGGCGGCGCGCTGTGGTCGGCGCGGCGCGGATACCCTCGTCGGCTCACCCTCGTGCTGTCTGCGGTGGCCTTCTCCGTGACCGAGATGGCGGCCGGGGTGATGCCGACGTACTGGTCGTTCGCGCTGATGCTGCCCTTCGTGGGGCTCGCCGCGCTGAGCATGCTGAACGCGCTCCAGACCACGGTGCAGCTGAGTGTCGCCTCCGAGGTCCGCGGCCGCGTGATGGCCCTCTACATGATGATCTTCATGGGCGGTACCCCCTTCGGGGCGCCGGTGATTGGGTGGGTTGGCCAGCAGTTCGGTGCCCGCTGGTCCCTGATCGCGGGGGGTGCGGTGACGCTCGTCGCCGTCGTCGTGGCCACGTCCTGGCTGTTGAGGTCCGAGCACATCCACCTGCGCGACGTGTCGATGCGGCCGGTCAAGATCGCCGCGTGACCACGTGGTCGCGACCCGGCGGGTAGCCTCACGGCATGCACCCCCGTTACCGTCGAATGATCATCCCGGGGGCGTTACTGCTCCTGCTGGTCATCGTCGTCGTGGCGGCGATCGCGCAGTGAACGACCCAGGCGCCGGGTCGGCTCGATCCGACCTGCTGCCGGAGTACCGCCAGATTCAAGACCTGCTTCTTGACGCGGAGACTCTCGTGCGTGCGGTTGCGTCGGGGCGGCAGCGCAACACCATGGTGCCGTTCCGCCGAGTCGAACTGCGCTACGTGGACCTGAAGGCCGGCCGTCGGCTGCAGGTCACGAGCTACGACGAACGCCAGGCGAGCACCCGCAACGTCGTGCCGGGCACGCCCGTGGAGGGGGTGCTGTCCGAGCTGCTCGCCACACCGTACGCGAACTGGTCAGTCACCACCATGACGGAGACACTCCAGTTGCGGGTCAGCAAGAAGGGGAAGCTGCTGATGCACCGTGACACTCACGGGGGCGACGCCCGCGAGGAGCCGGATCGGATACACGACCGGGTCAAGTCGCGACGGCTCGCAGCGAGCGACCCGGTGTTCGGCCTGCTGGGCATCACCACCGCGGACGGCACGGTCAAGCCCAGCCGCACCAGCAAGTTTCGTCAGGTCCAGGATCTGCTCGCGGCGGTAGACCCCCTGGTCGACCAGGCAGTGGCACTTGGCCCAGGGGCGGACCTGTCGGCGGAGCGGCCACTGCGGGTGGTCGATCTCGGCTGCGGCAACGCCTACCTGACGTTCGCCGCCTTCCGCTACCTCACGACCGTGCGAGAGCTGCCGGTGTCCGCGCTGGGTATCGACGTCAAGGCACAGGCGCGCGCCCACAACAGCGAGATCGCCCGCCAGCTCGGCGTCGACGACAGGCTCCGGTTCGTGCAGGCCACGATCGAGACGGCCGCGGTGGAGCGAACTCCCGACCTCGTGATGGCCCTGCACGCATGCGACACGGCAACTGACGACGCCCTTGCCCGGGCGGTCACGTGGCAGACCCCGGTGGTGGTTGCGGCGCCGTGCTGCCACCACGACATCGCCCGTCAGTTGGGTGCGGTCACCGAGCCTCCGGAGTACCGCCTGTTGACCCGGCACGGGATCTTGAAGGAACGATTCGCCGATGTGCTGACCGATGCCCTGCGCGCGGCCATCCTTCGGATCGCCGGATACCGGGTCGAGGTCGTGGAGTTCGTCGACTCCAAGCACACCCCGCGCAACGCGCTGATCCGCGCGGTTCGCACCGGGGCACCCCCCGATGACGCCACCGTCGACGCATATCGCAGCCTGGTCTCGTCGTGGGGAGTGCAGCCTGCGCTGGCCGTCCGGCTCGGCCGAGTGGACCCGGAACTGCGTGACAGGCTCGATCCCGGATGAGGTGCGTAGCAGGTCAACTGTGCTCGACGACCCAGTCGATGCACGTGGTGACCGCCTCGACATCGGAGGGCTCGATCGCCGGGAACATTGCGATCCGCAGCTGGTTGCGACCGAGTTTGCGGTAGGGCTCCACGTCGACGATGCCGTTGGCTCGAAGCACGCCGGCGAGCGCCGACGCATCGACGGCCTCATCGAAGTCGATCGTGCCGACCACGAGTGAGCGGTCGGCGGGATCGGTGACGAACGGGTTGGCCACGTCGGACTTCTCGGCCCAGGCGTAGAGCCGGCTCGACGAGTCCGTGGTGCGGGCCACGGCTCCCGTCAGCCCGCCGAGTCCGTTGATCCAGTCGATCTGCTCAGCCAGCAAGAACAACGTCGCCAGTGCGGGGGTGTTGTAGGTCTGGTTCTGGGCCGAGTTCTCGATCGCCGTACGAAGGTCGAGGAACGCCGGAACCCAACGCCCGGAGGAGGCGATCTCCTCGTTGCGCTCGAGCGCTCGGGGTGACATGAGGGCGATCCACAGCCCGCCGTCGGAGGCGAAGGACTTCTGCGGGGCGAAGTAGTAGACGTCGGTCTGGCTTACGTCGACCTGCAGTCCACCGGCCCCCGAGGTGGCGTCGATGAGTACGAGGGCGTCGCCTGCAGCCCCATCGACCCGCCTGATAGGGGCCATCACTCCGGTCGACGTCTCGTTGTGTGGCCAGGCGTAGGCGTCGACGCCGGCCTCGGCGCGTGGCTCGGGTCGGGTGCCGGGGGCGGACTCTATGACGTCGGGTGCTTCGAGGAACGGTGCAGCATCGGCAGCTTTGGCGAACTTGGCCGAGAACTCACCGAAGGCCAGGTGCTGGCTGCGGTTGCGGATCAGGCCGAATGTCGCGACGTCCCAGAATGCCGTTGCTCCGCCGTTCCCGAGCACCACTCGGTAGTCGTCAGGAAGGGTGAACAGGGCCGCCAGCCCCTCCTGCACGCGGGCCACGACCTTCTTGACCTCGGGTTTGCGGTGTGAGGTGCCGAGGTACGAAGTGCCGGTGGCGGCCAGGGCCTGCAGGGCCTCGACCCGCACCTTGCTGGGGCCGGAACCGAACCGACCGTCGCGAGGGACCAGATCGGCAGGAATCCTCAGATCGGACATGGGCGTGGTGCCTTTCGCGGGAGGGGGCGAGCACGGGCCTGACCACGCTGTCAGCGGCCCTATTGTGGCAAAGCCGCCGCCGGCCGCCCCCACCCGCCCCGGCGGATGGGTCCAGGAATCGCACGGGTCTGCTACTTGGCCCAGGCCGGATTCCAGCCGGCAACGCTCGAGGGGTCCCGCGCAGGCGGACCGACGTACGTCGCCGATGGGCGGATCAAACGCCCAGTGCGCTTCTGCTCGAGAATGTGGGCGCTCCAGCCGGCCGTGCGCGCACACGTGAACATCGACGTGAACATGTGCGGGGGCACCTGCGCGAAATCCAGGATGATCGCCGCCCAGAACTCTACGTTCGTTTCCAGCACTCGGTCGGGACGACGTGCGCGCAGCTCCTCGAGGGCGGCCTTCTCCAGCCGCTCGGCCACCTCGTACCGGGGCGCCGCGAGCTCGCGGGCGGTGCGCCGCAGCACCCGGGCGCGTGGGTCCTCGGCACGGTAGACGCGGTGGCCGAACCCCATCAGACGCTCGCCGTTGTCGAGGAGCCCCTTGACGTACGCCGTGGCGTCGCCGCGCCGCTCTACCTCGTCGATCATGTGCAGCACACGAGAAGGCGCTCCACCATGCAGCGGACCGGACATCGCCCCGACTGCCGCGGAGAGGCTGGCTGCCACGTCAGCTCCGGTCGACGCAACGACGCGCGCGGTGAACGTTGAGGCGTTCATCCCGTGCTCGGCAGCCGACGTCCAATAGGCATCGACCGCTTTGACGTGCTTGGGGTCGGGATCCCCGCGCCACCTGACCATGAAGCGCTCGGTGATCGTGGCGGCCTTGTCGACCTCGCTCTGCGGCACCATGGGCTGCCCCACCCCGCGCGCCGCCTGGGCGACGTACGACAACGCCATCACCGCGGTCCGCGCCAGGTCGGCGCGCGCTTGCTCGTCGGTGATGTCGTAGAGCGGTCGCATCCCCCAGGCCGGTGCGATCATGGCGATGGCGCTCTGTACGTCGACCCGGATGTCGCCGGAGTGGACCGGGATCGGGAACGGCTCGGCCGGCGGCAGGCCCGGGTCGTACGACCCGTCGACAAGCAGTCCCCAGACCTTCTCGAATGGCACCCGGCCGACCAGGTCCTCGATGTCGACGCCTCGGTAGCGCAGCGCCGAGCCTTCGCGGTCAGGCTCCGCGATGTGGGTCTCGAATGCGATCACGCCTTCGAGGCCGTGCTGGACCTCCGGCATACGTGCTCCTCTCGGTGGTGCTCAGCCTTCATTGTCACTCAGGGGGTTCCCGGGGGCTGCTTGCGCCTTCGACCCCGTGGCGCTGTCGGCGCGGGCCATCGGTGGTCGGCCGTCAGGGGGCGAGCCGCTCGAGCGCCCAGGCGCCTCCCGGCTGTGTGACATCGGCTTGGGAGCCCGCTCGCCCGTCGACGCGCTCGAACCGGAGCCGGTCATGCAGTCGACCCGGCCGGCCTTGCCAGAACTCGATCGTGTGGGGCCGGACCAGGATGCCACCCCAGTGCGGCTGGCGCGGTACCGCGTCGCACCCCTCGAACCGATCGAGCTCGTGCTGGTAACGCGCCTGCAGGAACTCCCGATCCGGCACCGGCTCGGACTGAGGCGACGCCCAGGCCCCGATCTGCGCCGCACGTGGACGGGTGGCGAAGTAGGCGTCGGACTCGGTGGGACTCACCTGCTCGGCCACGCCCTCGACCCGGACCTGCCGCGCCAGCGAGTGCCAGGGAAAGACCAGTGCGCAGGCCGCGTTGACGGCCAGCTCGCCGGACTTGCGCGAGTGGTAGTTGGTGTAGAACACGAAGCCGCGCTCGTCGACTGTCTTGAGCAGCACCATGCGGGCACTCGGGGCCCGTCGGTCCACCGTGGCGACGACCATCGCGTTGGGCTCGTGCAGTCCAGCCGACTGCGCGTCGGACAGCCACCTCGCGAACGCCGTCATCGGCTCGGTGCCAAGGTCTGAGTCGGCCAGGCCACGGTCTTCGTACTCGCGCCGCCACGCGGCGACATCGCGCCTCGGCCGTTCACCCATGGCGCCGAATCTATCGGCCCAGTTGACGCAGAACGCGTGGGGTGACGCCGCAGCGTCGGTCCGGCCGAGTCATGGAGTCAACTCAGGGGCCAGCGGGCCGGGGATCGCGGGGGCAGCAGGCGGCGACGCCCACCACTGGGAGTAGGGCCGCGACCAAGGAGCCGGCGTCTGGGATTGGGCATGGACAAGCCCGCGGGCTGGCGTGGTGGTTTCACACCACGGCTGGTTGGACTGGTCCAGCGCCCGCAGGCTCGGGTGGCATGCTGAGATTGCTATGCCGTCCATGTCACGGTCGCACGGCGAGCCGCACAACCGTTGTGGATCGCCTAGCGGCGAGCCACCTCACAAGTCCGTTGAGAACACATCTGGCGGACCACCTCCCTTCATGTGTGCCCTCACCGTACGTCGCCGCACCAGGACGGACAAGAGGGTTTAGGGCGCTGGCGAGGTCGCCCGTTCGATTCGCCAGCACGTTGCGCTGAGGGGCCCGGTACGAACGCCAAGCGGCTGAGACGATGGCGCGATGAGTGCTCCTGCCTGGCCGGAGGGTGCGCCCGCTCAGCGCGGGCGTCGCACGCACTAGCGTGACCATGTGCGATCCCGGCTGGCTGGCCTGCTGACCGACGTGCGTCCGCTGCAAGCCTCGGTCGACTACCGCCGACTCTGGTTCGGAATGACGGTGTCGCAGCTCGGTCAGCAGATGACCGCCGTGACGATCGCGATCCAGGTTTACGCGCTCACCCACTCGACGTTCTCCGTCGGGCTGGTTGGCTTGTTCTCGCTGGCTCCGCTGATCGGGTTCGGGCTGTACGGCGGCGCGTTCGCCGACGCCGTCGACCGACGGAAGCTGGCGCTGGTGTCGTCCACCGGCCTGTGGCTGATGTCCATCACCCTCGCCGTGCAGGCGGCCGTGGGGGTTCACTCGGTCTGGGTGCTCTACGGTGTCGTGGCCGCGCAGTCGGGCTGCTACGCGGTCAACAATCCTGCTCGCGCCTCGATCATCCCGCGGCTGATCCCACCGGCCATGTTGCCCGCAGCCAACGCGCTCGGCATGGCGTCGTTCAACCTCGGCTTCACGACGGGACCGCTGCTTGGAGCGCTCGCGATCAGCTTCGGGGGCTACCAGGTCGCCTACGCGATCGACGCCGTCACGTTCACAGCAGCGTTGTACGCGTTGGTTCGGCTGCCACCGGTTCCCCCACTGCCGGTCGAGGGCGGCACCGTGACCCGGCCCGGACTGCGCTCGGTCATCGAGGGGATCCGCTACCTGGCGAAGGCGCCGAACATCGCGATGACCTTCATCGTCGACATGTGCGCCATGGTCCTGGCCCAGCCTCGCGCCCTGTTTCCCGCGGTCGCGGGCAGCATGTTCTCGGGGGGCATCAAGACCGTCGGGCTGCTGCAGGCATCTCCGGCGATCGGGTCGCTCGTGGCCTTCGTCTTCTCGGGCTGGGTCGGCCGCGTCCGTCGGCACGGGTTGGCCATCGTGATCGCCGTGCTCGTGTACGGCGCGGCTGTGGCGTCCTTCGGGTTCTCCCGCGCCCTCGTGGTGGGCGTCGTCCTGCTTGCTGTGAGCGGGGCCGCCGACATGGTCAGCGCGGCGTATCGCTCGACGATCCTGCAGGCGGCCGCGCCGGACAACCTTCGCGGGCGGTTGCAGGGTGTCTTCACGGTCGTCGTCGCCGGTGGTCCGCGGATGGGCGACTTCCTGATCGGTAGCACCGCGGCCCTCGCCTCACCGACCATCGCGCTCGTGGCCGGTGGGGCCGCGTGCATGGTCGGCGTAGCGGTCTCGACCGCCTGGCGACGGCAGTTCCTGGCCTACGACGCAGCCCACCCGACTCCGTGACACCCCTGGTCGACCACTCCTGACCCCCGCCCCTGACCGCTCAGCGATGACCGCTTACCCCCTGATCCCTGACCCGGATCGCCCGAACCCGTAGCCGGAGGTTTCTCGGCACATGCCTGCATACGGTCGCGGGTGGGGTGGGCGGACGTCTTCGCGCAGCTGTCGGCATACGGCTTGGTGCTTGGGCCGGCCGGGCGGACGTCTCCCCGCACGTGCCCGCAAAACGGTTGTCAGTTCTTGAGGAACCAGGCGGCCGTGTCCGGTGGCAGCACCCCGGCAGCGACAGCCTCGCGCTGGCCGGAAGCGATCAGTGGCTCGCCGTACGCCGACCCCACGATCTGGTGGTCACGCCGACTGCAGTTCAGCACGCAGGTCAGACCGGGCGCGCGCTTGACCACCAGCACGCCGGGCCGGCTCGGCCCGAACCTCACCCGTTGCGCGAGGCTCGGCAGCAGCTGACGTCGCGCCTGGAGGGCGGCCCGGAAAAACGCCAGTGTCGATCCCGGATCTCGCTCTTGTGCCTCGACGCTCAGCGCGCCCCAGCCGCGGGGCTGCGGCAGCCAGCTCGCGACCTCCCCTCGGCTGAAGCCGTACGAAGGCCCGTCGGCGGTCCAGGGCATCGGGATCCGACAGCCGTCCCGGCCGACGCCGCCACCGTGGTGCCACGTGGGGTCCTGCCGGAGCGGCACCGGCACGTCGACCTGGGGCAGACCCAGCTCCTCGCCCTGATAGATGTACGCCGAGCCCGGCAGCGACAGCATCGTGAGCATGGCGGCCTTCGCCCGGGCAAGGCCGCGACTTCCGTCGCCGTACCGTGTCACCGTTCGCACGACGTCGTGGTTGGAAAGGACCCACGTCGGCGAGGCTTTGGTGGGGCCGACCGCAGCGAACGTCTGCTCGATGACACGTCGGAACGCCGCGGCGGACCAGGGCGACTCCAGCCACTTGAAGTTGAAGGCCTGTTGGAGCTCGTCGGCGCGCAGGTAGCGTGCCATCAGCTGGGGCGTGGCAGCCCAGACCTCACCGATCGACATGCGGTCACCCGGGTAGCTGGCCAGCAGGGCGTGCCAGCGCCTATAGACCGTGTGCACCTCCGGCTGGTCCCAGTACGGCGTCGTCAGCCCCCGGGACCGGGTGGCCGGCAAACCGCTGGCCTTGAACAGGCCGTGAGCAACATCGATCCGGAAGCCGTCGACCCCTCGATCGAGCCAGAACCGAAGGGTCTGGTCGAACTCCTCGACGACCTCGCGGTTGCGCCAGTTGAGGTCTGGCTGCGTCGAATCGAAGAGGTGGAGGTACCACTGGCCGTCGGACAGTCGCGTCCAGGCAGGCCCCCCGAACGTGGAGCGCCAGTTGTTGGGCGGGCGCTCACCGCGGGACCCTAACCCGTCACGAATCAAGTAGCGGTCGCGGCTTGGACTCCCCGGCTCGTCGGCCACGGCCTCCCGGAACCACCGATGAGCTGACGAGGTGTGGTTGGGGACGATGTCGATGATCACCTTCAGTCCGAGGGTGTGGGCACGAGACATCATCGAGTCGAAGCTCCGCATGGTTCCGAACTGCCGGTCCACCGCGCGATAGTCGGCCACGTCGTAGCCGGCGTCGTGCTGCGGCGAGGGGTAGAAGGGTGTCAGCCAGACGGCGTCGACACCCAGACGTCGCACATACTCGAGTCGCTTCCGGACCCCGGCCAGGTCACCCATTCCGTCGGCATTCGCGTCGGCAAAGCTGCGGACATAGATCTGGTAGCAGACGGCGTCACGCCACCAAGGCGCCTCGCTCGCATCCTGCGCGGTTGATCGGCCGCGGGCTCGCCGAACCATCATCGTCGGTCAGCCTCCGTGTTCCTCGCGGGTACGACGCCGTCTCGTGGTGATCGTCGTGGCCACGAGCGCCAGCCAACGAGGATACCGGCGCATCGGCTCGCCAGCCCGGCGTTGGCGTACGCCGCCGGCCGCTTGGTCCCCACGGATCCATGGGACACAATGACGAAGCAGAAGAAATGACGCGATCGAGGCGACGATCCAGACGGGTCGACGCCGTGGTGGCCGAGCCATCCCAAGGCGGACAAGACCAGCGTGACCGATCTGATCGATACCACGGAGATGTACCTCCGCACGATCTTCGAGCTCGAGGAGGAGGGCATCGTCCCGTTACGTGCCCGGATCGCCGAAAGACTGCACCAGTCCGGCCCGACCGTCAGCCAGACGGTCGCCAGGATGGAGCGCGACGGCCTGCTCAGCGTCGAGGGTGACCGGCACCTGCAGCTCTCGGACGAGGGAAGGCGCCTCGCCACCCGCGTCATGCGCAAGCATCGTCTGGCCGAGCGGTTGCTCATCGACGTGATCGGGCTGGAATGGGACCAGGTGCACGCCGAGGCCTGCCGTTGGGAGCACGTGATGTCCGATACGGTCGAGCGGCGGTTGCTCGACATTCTCGACCACCCCACCATCTCGCCGTACGGCAACCCGATCCCGGGGCTCCATGAGCTTGGTGACGGCGCCTCGAGTGAGGAGTTCCTCGACGGGGTCGAGCCGCTTGACGCGGTGGCCTCCGAGACTGAGGCAGACGTCGTGGTCGGTCGGATCGCGGAGCCGTTGCAGACCCAGGACGACGTGATGGCCGTGCTCGAGCGCGTGGGCGCCAGGCCAGGCAACCTCGTCCGGGTGGTCCTCGGCACCGATGGTGTGCTGCTGGGCCGAGCCGGTGAGACGGCCGAGATCGGTCTGGAGGCCGCTAGCCACCTCTTCGTACGCCGCCCCTGATCCCCGGCTCCGCCCGCCGCCCCTGCTCTCCGGCTC
>JBOHDU010000061.1:0-1870 GCA_050700615.1 Nocardioidaceae bacterium | reverse complement strand
GAGAAGCGCGCCACCATCCCGGCTCGGGTCGCCAAGACGGTCGAGATCGTGTCCGGCTGGCTGACGGAGCCGGGTGAGCAGGCGATCGTCTATTGCCACCTGAATGATGAGCAGCGCACGCTCGAGCGGGCGTTAACGGCCGTCGGGATCTCGTTCTCCTCGATCGACGGGAGCATGGCCACCACCGAGGTCGAGCGGCGCCTCGCCGAGTGGAAGGACCGCCGGACCGCGGTGCTTCTGGGCAAGCCGGTGATGCTCGGGGTTGGGCTGAACCTCCAGCAATGCAACAAGATGATCTTCGCCGGGATCGACTATCGCTTCCACGACACGATCCAGGCCTGCCACCGGATTCACCGATTCGGCCAGACGCGCTCGTGCGAGGTGCATCTGATCCATGCCGAGTCCGAGCGGGAGATCCTGCGCGTGCTAATGGCCAAGTGGCGCCAGCACACGGACCTGACCGGGACGATGAGCGAGCTGATCCGCGAGCACGGCCTGTCGCGGGAGAGCGTGGAAGGCGCGCTGACTCGCAGTCTCGGGGTGGAGCGGGTTGAGGTCTCGGGTGACGACTGGACCCTGGTCAACAACGACTGCGTGCCCGAGGTCGCATCGATGCCGGACGAGTCGGCCGGCCTGATCGTCACCTCGATCCCATTCTCCAACCACTACGAGTACACGCCAGCCTACGAAGACCTGGGGTTCACGGATTCCAACGAGCACTTCTGGGCCCAGATGGACTTCCTGACCCCGCAGCTGCTCCGGGTGCTACAGCCCGGCCGGGTCTACTGCTGCCATGTGAAGGACCGGATCCTGTTCGGGCACGTCACCAGCGCCGGCGTCCCCACCGTCTCTCCGTTTCACGCTGAGGCCATAACTCATGCCATAGCTCATGGCTTCGACTACCTCGGGATGATCACGGTCGTCACCGACGTCGTCCGGGAGAACAATCAGACCTATCGACTGGGTTGGTCTGAGCAGTGCAAGGACGGGACGAAGATGGGCGTCGGCTCACCCGAGTATGTGCTGCTGTTCCACAAGCCTCAGTCGGACCGCTCGAAGGGCTACGCCGACGTGCCGGTCGTCAAGGACAAGGCGGAATACTCGCGGTCGCGCTGGCAGACGGACGCTCATGCGTTCTGGCGCTCGAGTGGCGATCGCCATCTGACCACGGACGAGTTGGCGGCGATGGGCCCCGACCAGCTGGCCAAGCTGTTCACCGAGCAGTCGCTCCAGCAGGTGTACGACTACGAGAGCCACGTCCGGATCGGCGAGGCCCTCGACGGCCGCGGCTCCCTCCCTTCGACGTTCATGGCGCTGGCCCCCGGGTCGCACCATCCGATGGTGTGGCACGACGTCAACCGGATGCGGACGCTCAACGGCGAGCAGTCGATGCGAGGCCTCGTCCAGCACATCTGTCCGCTGCAGATCGACATCGTTGACCGGCTGATCGTCCGGTACTCGAATCCGGACGACCTCGTGCTCGACCCGTTCTCCGGGCTCGGCACCGTCCCGGTCAGGGCCCTGCACCACGGCCGCCGCGGCTTGGGCGTCGAGCTGAACCCGGGCTACTTCCTCGATGCCGTGAAGTACTGCGAGGCCGTCGAGCGTGAGCGTGGAATGCCGACACTGTTCGACGCCCTCGATGGCGAGTTCGCCGAGGTCGCATCATGAGCGAGTACGTGGACTTGTTCGCTGGCGGTGGTAGCGGCTGGTGTCTTGCCGCCCGTGATCTGGGCGTGGAGATGCTGGGGATTGAGTGGGACGATGCGGCGTGCGCGACTCGGCAGGCGGCTGGGCTGGCGACGCTCCAAGCGGACGTCTCGCAATTGGACCCGATCGCGTTCGTTCCGGTCAGGGGGATGGTGGGTTC
>JBOHDU010000060.1:0-2707 GCA_050700615.1 Nocardioidaceae bacterium | reverse complement strand
GTCGGCAGCCGCGAGAACCGGAGCCGCCGCCGCCGGTCCCTCGTCAGGTGTCCCACCCAGCAGGCACAGCTCGTGCTCGACGCCGGCATCTCGGAGCATCCGGGATGCCTCGATCAGGTCGAGGACGCCCTTGCGCGGGGTCAGCAGCCCCACGTACAGGATCCGGGGCGGCTCGTGGGCGGGCTCCTTGTCGCCGTAGCGGCTACCGTCGACGCCGTTGTCGATCAGCCGGACCCGCCGGTCACCGAGCGCGTCTGCGAGCGCTCGATAGCCCGCCGTCCATACCGCGACGACCATTCGCGCCGGAGTCATCGACACCCGCATGACCAGTCGGCTGCGCCGGTTCGTGAGCCAGGTCTCGATGTTGCCGCCGTGGGCGTGGACCACCACGTGGCAACCGCGCAGTCGGGCGGCCGACGCGAGGAGTCCGGCCCGTATCACGGTGACTGTCGGGGCCAGGGCTGAGTGGAGGTGGACCACGTCGTACCCCTTGGCGGCACGCCAGACGGCCACGGCATCCCGGGCCGTCCGGCCGACGTTCGCCGCGGTCGCCCGGCCACCTTGCGGGGTGCTCTCATGGGCGACGTTGAGGAACGCGATCTCGTGGAGTTGGGACAGATCGCCGCGGCTGAGCGTGTTCAGGAAGCTCGGTATGCCGCCGCGATCCGGGGTGCCCTTTCCCACCAGAAGGACGCGGCTCATGGGGCAGCCCTTCCCGAGCAGGGGCCGGACGCTCGGCGAAGGCGGCAACGAGTGTCTGCCGGGCCCTGGCGGCGCGTCGCTGTGTTGGTGTCGGTCGTCAGGTCCCGCAATGTGCGCCCCCTCCTTCGCCTGGCGATGCAACCACCTGCACTCTGGCAGGGCCGCGAAGCGTGCGGTCGTGACCACGAGGTGCAGGTAGCGCGGTTTCCCCCACGGATGGAGGCGAGTGCCGATGACTCGGGCCTTGCCCTGAAACCGTAGCCCGGTCCTTCGTGCCCGCGCACCGACTTGTGGAAATCCTTCCGCACAACCCGGTCAGGGTCGCGGGTCCGGCCCCGCGTTGAGTCGGGAGGTGTGCGCGCGTGCGGCGTAGTCGGTGAAGACCGCCTCAGCCTGGCGCAGCAGGCTCAAGGTCCGGGGCGACTGCATGAGCCCGCGGATCTCGCGCCTGCGCTCGTCCCGATGCATCGAAGGCCGCCCTACGTGGGTTTCGACAAGCTCACCCCGGCACTCGCGCCGGTTCATCTCCTCAACCAATGCGAACGCCGCTCGCCGGCTCTCGGGACTGGGGCGGTATGGCTCGAAGGATGTGCCGAACCGCTCGTTGACGGCCGTGATGACCGCCCCGAAGTCGGCTACGACGTCGTCGAACAGTCCGACGACGAACCCGTCGCGCACCCGCCAGGCGGTTCGGTAGAAGTCGAGGTACTCGACGAGTCCGTCGTCTGGTGTCAGTGTCGGACGACGGATGAGGTAGGACGAGACCGCGTCTGCCGGCTGGCGGATCAGCACCACGGTAGGCAGCCCTAGCCGGACAGCTCGCAGGATGTGCGGCGCACCGTGAAGATGACGACCGATATGCAAGCCGGGGGCGTTGGCAATGCTGAACGCTGCCACTGCGAACGTGTTTCCGGAGCGCAGGAAGCCGTCCAAGACGATCGCGGTGTCGCGGCGGGCCAAGGTGGCACGCTTGCCCGGCCGCATCACCATGGTCGCATCCCAGACATAAGGCGCACGTGCGAGTGGGCGGCGGGCGTGGTGCCGCAGCCGGTCGAGATCGCGCCGGAGGCTCACGCCGGTCACGCTACCGCGGGCTGTCGGTGTGCCCTCGCGATTCGAGAACTTCCGGCGCGACTCGCAACCGGCTGCGCCGTCGTCCCCCTGCGGGTGGCCGCCGGTCAGCGTCTGCTCTTGATGACGACGAAGTCGTCCCAGGTGACTCCGCGCAGGGAGCGTTGGTGCAGTCGGCCATGCCAGACCCGATGGGTCCCGGTCTCCTGTTCAGCGTGCAAGCACGACTGCGACCCGGAGTTGTCGCCGAAGTAGCAGCCGTGCCGTTGGAGCGTCCGGGCGATCACCAGTCCGGATCGGGACAAACCGCGCTTGGCCAGGTTGACTCGGGGGTCGATCGCGATCCGTTCACCCTCGGCCCCGAACCCGTTCTTGCCTGACTCGTCGCCCACCATCGGATTGCGGAAGCCGTCAGCGCTGCGGGTCTGGCAGAGGTAGAGATGAAGCACGTGCCCCAGGTCGGTTCCGTGTTTCAACGCGTATTCGAAGAGGTCGTGCCGGATCACCATCGCGTCGGAGAGCCGGCCACGGCTGGTTTGGTTGCGTCGGCTGTTGCTGCGGGGGTTGCGGTGGTCGAGGCCGTTGCTGTGGTGGTAGGTGATCCCCGCGGAACCCACCTGGATGGTACGAGGTGCGACGACGTGTGCTTGGGTCCCGAACACGGTGAACCCGCTCGCCCGGTCCACCACACAGAAGGGGCTGTCGCTGGTCCCCGTGAGCACGGCGCCCAACCACGCCGGCGCGTGGAATCCCGTTCGGCGCAGTCGGGCCAGGTTGGGAGGGATGGAGCCTGTCAACTTCCAGACGGGATGATGGGCAAGCCCCATCGCGTAGGCGGTTCCCCAGCGGTTGGCGCCCGTCCCGTTGATGGTGGGGAACCGGTGGCCGCGCTGGGTCGGGTACGTCTTCATGAACTGGCGGAACAGCCTGGTGC
>JBOHDU010000059.1:0-2806 GCA_050700615.1 Nocardioidaceae bacterium | reverse complement strand
TGGAGTCGATCGTCTACGCCAGCACGAGCGGCTCGCACTACGTCATGCGCGGGATGGCAGGCGCCACGATGACACCGGTGATGTACGTGGGCATGGTCGCCATGGCGGCGGGCCTGGTGCTCGGCTGGTGGAGCCTCTTCCCGTCCTTCGGCGAGATCCTGCGGCGCAAGACTCCGGACCTGCAGGTCCGCGCGCGCGACAGCCAGCAGCTGACGGCCGCGCACTGGCTCGTCGTCGTCGGAATGACCCTCGCGGTCGCGATCGACTTCATGAAGCCGATCACGGTCGGGTTCGTCCTGCCCGGCTTCAAGGGCGAGTACTCGCTGACAGGTGCGCAGGCGGCATGTCTCGCGTTCTTCGGGATCGGCGGGACGGCCGTCGGGTCCGTGTTCTGGGGATGGATGGCCGATCGCGTCGGACGGCGCCCCGCGCTCTTGTACACCAGCTTGGTCTTCATCGTCACCTCGAGCTGCGGCTCGATGGTCCATTGGCAGACCAACGTGGTGATGTGCTGCATCATGGGGCTCGCCAGCGGCGGTCTGCTCCGGTGGCCCTGGCGTTCCTGGCCGAGGTCCTCCCGACCCGCCATCGCGGCTGGATGATGGTCGTGATCGGCGGGGAACTGGGTCTCGCCTATGCCGCGTCCAGCTGGCTGGCGACCTGGCTCATGCCCCACTACACCTGGCGGATGCTGTGGCTGGTCGGGGCGCCGCTGGGCCTGTTCCTCGTCCTGCTCAGCTACGCGACCCCCGAGTCGCCGCGGTTTCTCCTGACGGTCGGGCAGAAGTCGAAGGCCGACGAGGTCTTGCGACGTTACGGGATGACGGTAATCGACGCCGAGCCTGGCTCCGCCACCGGCGTGTCGGGCTTGCTGCCGCAGTCGTCATCGCTCGTCTCGCTGGTCAGCCGACCCCTGATCGGCCGGACGACGGCGCTGGGGCTGCTCGGGTTGAGCGCGGGGCTGGTCAACTACGGGTTCATCCTCTGGCTTCCCACCGACCTCAGCGTTCAGGGCGTGAGCATGCACGCCGCCGACAGGCTGCTGGCACATTCGTCGCTGATCAGCCTCCCAGCCGTCGTCCTCGTCGCCGTGCTGTACAACGTGTGGAGCTCGAAAGGCACGATGGTCCTGGCCTGCGCTGTGACGTTCGCGGCGCTCGGCCTCGTGGTCATCTTGGGCCCGAGCGGACATTTCGCGCTGGAGGCGCTGATCGTGGCGGCCCTGTGCGGCAACGCCGCGCTCTACGCGACCCTGGGACCGTACGCCGGCGAGATGTACCCGACCTACCTGCGGTCCGCTGGTACCGGCTTCGCCCAGGGGTGGGGCAGGCTCGGGGGCGTCATCGGCCCGGGCCTCGTGGTCGCATCGATCACACCACCGGGCCTGATCGCGGCAGCGGCGATCGCCATCATTCCCACTGCACTGGCGGGACTCAGCACGAGCGGTCTCACCAGCGAGACGCGACGCCGGCCTCTGGAGGAGCTCGGCGTGACGTAGCGCCGTGGCGCTGGAGGCCACTGCTGCGCCCTGGGATGCGTCACCGCGGCACTTGCCAGGGTCAGATGACCAGCATCCTTCGACGCCCATCAAAGCGAGCCAGAGCTAGCTTGAACGTGTGACCGCCACCGTTGCTACCCGAGCCCACCCCGGACGTGCTGATCGCGAGGGCAGCGCCTCGCGGGGGGACGCCGACATCGCGGTAGTGGGCGCCTTGCTCGGCGACGCCAGCCGATGCCGCATCCTGTTGGCCCTCGGCGACGGGCGGGCCCTGCCGGCCAGCCGGCTGGCCGCGGAGGCGGGGGTAAGCGCGGCGACTGCCAGCAGCCACCTCGCCAGGCTGGTCGCTGGTGGCTTGCTGGTCGTGGAGACCCATGGCCGCTGCCGCTACTACCGCCTGGCCGGACCGCTCGTGGGCCGGCTCATCGAGCTCCTCTCCGAGATTGCTCCGGCCCAGGAGATCCGGTCCTTGCGTCAATCGACCCGAGCCCAGGCGTTGCGCGACGCCCGGACCTGCTACGACCATCTGGCCGGCCGGCTCGGGGTCGCCCTCATGCGGGCCTTTCTCGACCGCGGGTACCTGACCGGCGGAGATGGCACCTTTGACCCCGAGCGAGCCCGGGACGACCGCCGGGTCGGCTACGGCCACGACGTCGACTACCACCTCACCGACACGGGCCGCTCCTTCCTCGACGACTTCGGTGTCACCCTGACAACCCGAAGGCCCGTGGTCCGCTACTGCGTCGACTGGTCCGAACAAGCTCACCACCTGGCCGGGGCCGCCGGGCGGGGACTGCTCGACCGGCTCTTCGAGCTTGGCTTGATCAGCCGTGCGTCACAGGACCGGGCCGTGGTCGTCACCGCCACCGGTAACACCGGCTTCGCCGACACCTTCCAGGTGGCGGCGCGGTCGCTCAGCGGGCGATGGGCTGTTGGAGCTCCATGACGTTGAGGGAGACGTCGTCGTCGTGCCACTCGTGGTACAGCTCCCGGCAGTCGCCGACCGGGCGGTAGTCGCTGTCGTCGATCCAGCGGACGAGGGCTCCCCAGGCGGCCATGATGCCGTCGTCGCCTCCGCGGTAGACGGCAGCAGCGACTTCGACCACGGGCAGGTCGACGACGCGCACCGTGTCGCTGTCGGGCACGTCTTGGTCGCCGACGTCGAAGCCGGCGTGCAGCATCATCTCGCCTTCGGCGACCGTGCCGCCGTCGTCTTGGTAGACGCCGACCGAGATGCCCGGCTTGGCGCCGGCCGCCTCGAGGTGGGCGATGACCCGGGGCAGGAGCCGGCCGAAGGCGGCTCCGATG
>JBOHDU010000058.1:0-4375 GCA_050700615.1 Nocardioidaceae bacterium | reverse complement strand
CCTTAGTGCAGTGACCCACCTCTTCCTGTGGCGTGGCGTCGCGGCGCCGTTCGTGCATCCGATGTTCACGATGATGACCGGCCTTGGTGTCGGCCTCGCGGTCCGGTATCGCCATGTGGGTGTGCGGATCCTCGCGCCGGTTGCGGGCTACTGCAGCGCCGTGCTGCTGCACATGGGCTACAACGCGATCGCGTCGTTCACGGCGGGGCGTTCGCTGACCGCCGCATACATCGCCGTTCTGCTGCCGACCCTCGTCACGCTCGCGGTGACTGTGCTGCTCGTGCGGCGCTACGAGCGTCGGGTGTTGCGAGCTCGACTGCGTGACTACACGGCCTACGGCTGGCTCCGGGCCGACCACCTCGACTTCATCGCTACCACCCGAGGCCGACGCGTCGCTCGGCGGCACGCCCGGCGGTTCGGCAAGTCCCAACGCGACCTCGTGCGTCAGTTCCAGTGCGGCGGGTTGGATCTCGCCGTACTCCGCGACCGGATCGTGCGGGGGGTGGCCGGAGCGGGCGAGCTGCATCGCGAGAGCCAGTTGTTGGCCCGGTTGCGGCTGCTGAGCCGCAAGGTCATGCTGCCTGACTCCGCGCGACCGGCGCGGAGGGAGCTTACCCGCGAGAACTCGAGCTGGTAAGCCCGGAGCTGACATCACATCGGCCCCACCAGTCACATCCTGCATGATCCCTGATCTCGTGGTCGTGACCATTAGACTTTGCTTCACTTCAACCCGATTGCTGCCATTGTGCAGGGCCCGCCCGCAAAAGGAGTCCACGTGAGCGACCTCGGTCCTCCCGCGGCCTTGATCGGGATCCTGGTTCGGCTGCGCAAGGAGTTGCTCGACAACGATCTTCTGTTGGAGACCGGCCACTCACGTCACGCACGCCAACAGCGATACGAGCTTGTGCAGCAACTCGACGACTACATCATTCCGCGGCTCGTCCAGTTCGATGCGCCGCTGCTCACCGTCGTCGGCGGATCGACCGGCGCGGGAAAGTCGACGCTCGTCAACTCGCTGGTGGGCACGACCGTCAGCGCCACAGGGGTACTGCGTCCGACGACGCGCTCGCCGGTGCTGGTCCATCGTCTCGATGATGCCAGCTGGTTCGGGGCCGATCGACTCCTCCCCGAGCTGGTCCGCACAAGCCGCGCCACCGGCGACCACAGTTCACTGCAACTGGTCGCCACCGACCGGCTACCGCCCGGGCTCGCGATACTCGATGCCCCCGATCTCGACTCAGTCGAAGAGCAGAATCGCGCGCTCGCGGCACAGTTGCTGGCGGCCGCTGACCTCTGGCTGTTCGTGACGTCGGCGGCACGTTACGCCGACCAGGTCCCGTGGGGGTTCTTGCAGGCGGCAGCGGAGCGGGGCACCGCGGTCGCGGTCGTGCTCGACCGCACCGACCCCGCGGCCGTCCGTGAAGTCAGTAGCCACCTCGCCCGGATGCTCACGGCGCGAGGTCTCGGCGACTCGCCCCTGTTCGCGGTCCCGGAGTCCGCGGTGGACGACGGGCGACTGGCGCCGGGTGCGGTTGCACCGATCCGAGCCTGGCTCGACACACTGGCGGCCGACGCAACGGAGCGTGCGACCGTCGTGCGCAAGACACTCGACGGGGCGATCTCGTCGTTGGGCCGGCGCACCCGCGAAATCTCCGAAGCGCTGAGGACCCAGCAGCAGATCCACGACCAGCTTCGCGCCGACGTCTGCAGGGCGTACGCCGACGGGCTGGCTGCGGTCGACCAAGCGAGCCAGGACGGGACCCTACTCCGACAAGAGGTGCTGGCGAGATGGCAGGAGTTCGTGGGTTCGGGGGAGCTGTTGAAGAGCCTCGAGGAACGTGTCGGCCGAATCCGAGACCGGGTGATGCATGCGATCCACGGGCGACCGGCACCGACGCAGCGGCTGGCCGTCGCGCTGGAGTCGGGGCTGGAGCTGCTCGTCGTCGAGCAGGCGGAGGCGAGCGCCGAACGAGCGGCCCTGGCATGGCAGGCCCTCCCGGCGGGCGCAGCACTGCTCGACAGCGCCACGACCGACCTTTCTCGGGCGTCGCGGGATCTGAGATCGCGTGCCCAGGGTGCTGCGGGGGACTGGCAGCAGGGGCTGCTCGAGCTCGTGCGAACCGAAGGAAGCGACCGCCGCACCTCGGCGAATTTCCTGGCCTACGGGGTCAACGGGCTCGGCGTCGCGCTGATGACCGTGATCTTCGCGCCGACTGCAGCAGTGAGAGGAGCTGAGGTCGGCGTCGCTGGTGGTGTGGCCGTGGTGGGTCAGAAGATCCTCGAGGCGGTGTTGGGAGACCAGGCGGTTCGGCGGCTCACCGAGGCGGCCCGCCGGGATCTCCACGCTCGGGTCGCCGCCTTGCTCGACTCCGAACGACAGCGGTTCCTGGCCGTCCTCGACCTGCACCCCATTCACCCTGGCGCTGCCCAGCGGGTGCTCGATCTGGCGCGCGAGGTCGACGACGTCCGCTGGGCTGAGGACGCGCTATGAGTGCCGTGTCGGAGCTCCTCCGCAGACCCGGGGGTGCTGAGTCCGAGGTCGCCGATCGACTCGTGGGGCTCGAGCAGGCGGTCAATGCGGCGCGCGGCCGGCTCGACCCGGCTCTCGTCGACCAGGCGCAGTCGGTGGTCGAGCGAGCTGGGGCCCGGCTGCGCCTCTCGGGCGATCACACGGTCGTCGCCCTCGCCGGGGCGACCGGATCCGGCAAGTCGTCGCTCTTCAACTCATTGTGCGGACTTGACCTGGCTGCGGTCGGTGTCAAGCGTCCGACCACGTCGTGGGCGCTGGCATGCTCGTGGGGCCCCGACGGCGCCGGCGAGCTGCTCGACTGGCTGGGTATCCCCAAACGTCACCAGGTCAACCGGATGAGCTCGCTCGACCACTCGGTCGTCGAGCAGGAGATGGAGGGCCTGGTCCTACTCGACCTGCCTGACCACGACTCGACCGAAGTCTCACACCATCTCGAGGTGCAGCGGTTGGTGGGCCTCGCCGACGTGCTTGTCTGGATCCTCGACCCGCAGAAGTACGCCGACGCCGCCATCCACGACCGATATCTGAGCCCGCTGAGCTCGCAGGCGGACGTCATGCTCGTAGTCCTGAACCACACCGACACCCTTCCGGCCGGGGCCGTGGAGCCGACGGTGACCGACCTCAAGCGACTGCTCGAAGCCGATGGGCTGGCCGAGGTTCCCGTGCTGGCGACCTCCGCGGCTACCGGCGCGGGCTTGGACGCACTGCGCAAGTCCCTAGTCAAGGCGGTGGCGAAGAAGCGGGCGGCCAGGGACCGCCTCACGGCCGACATTACGTCCGTAGCCGGTCGGATGGCTGGAGAGACCGGCGCGGCAACTGCGGTCAATGTCAGGCTGGGGCGGCGAGACGAGCTCATCGAGGCCTGTGCCGAAGCGGCTGGCGTTCCGGTTCTGGTCGACGCGATCAGGTCCGCGTCCCTCCTGCGGGCCAGACGGGCAACCGGCTGGCCGGTCACGAATTGGATCTCCCGACGTCGCGCGGATCCTTTGAAGCGGCTACACCTCGATCAGGGCTCGGCCGCGACCGCCGAAGCGTTCAGCGTTGCCCGCTCCTCTATTCCAGAGCCGACACCGGTACTCCGCGCCCGCGTCGACACCGCCGTACGCTCGCTCGCCGATCAGGTGACCGAAGGGATGACCAAACCCTGGACGTCAGCGGTGCGGAGGGCATCCGTGTCCCGGCTCCCGCAGGTCAACGATGCTTTGGATCGGGCGGTGGCGAGCACCGACCTGGGCATCCACCGGGACCCGTTCTGGTGGCGAGGCATCCGGGTGCTCCAGTGGCTGTTGTTGCTGGCGGCGGTCGCCGGGGCAGTCTGGTTGGCGGCGGTGGCCGTCGCTTCCTTCCTTCAGCTCCCCAGGCTCGGCCGCCCCGAGTGGCACGGGATAGCCGTGCCAGTGCTGATGCTGGTCGGTGGCGTCGTGGTCGGCATCGTCGTCGCGCTGCTGTGCCGGCTTGGCTCTCCCTTCTCCGCGCGGCGGCGAGCGCGGCGAGCAGACGGTCGGCTGCGGAGCGCGATCGTCTCCGTCACCGACGACGTGGTCGTGCGGCCGATCCAGGACGAGCTCGACGCCTATGTCGCCTGCCGTGACGGCGTCAAGACAGCCCTGCGCCGCTGACCGCGGCGCCTCGTCAGCTGGCCGTACGATGATCCGCCGCCGCACCTGGTCAGGGCCTGCGGTGAGACCCGAGACGGGCCGCTCCGTTTTGGGTGAGCCCTCGGTGGCGTCGTAGGCTTCCGGGCTATGGCCGACTATGTCTTCACCCTTCGCAACGTACGGAAGACACTTGGCGACAAGGTCGCTCTCGACAATGTCACCTTGTCGTTCCTGCACGGGGCGAAGA
>JBOHDU010000057.1:0-3223 GCA_050700615.1 Nocardioidaceae bacterium | reverse complement strand
GAGCTCGAGCGCCTCGGCGTCGAGGCCATCAACGACTGACTCACATAATCCCGGCCGTCCGCGGCGGCAAGGACTCGCTCGGCTGCCAAGCGGTTCCGGACGCGAACGCGACAGAGCAGAAAATCGGTGCGGGTCCTGCAGTTGCTCCCACCGACCGGCGAAGGCACCAGATCGTTCCGATCTGAGCGCGTAACGCTCAGCTCGCCCGGCAGTCAGATGGCGAGCCGAACGACGGTTCGTTCCTGCTCCATGCCGTCGATGTCATGTGTCGACGCCGCTCAGATCGTGAACGCCGATCGTCGTCTCCGACCGGGCCAACCATCGATGCGTGCTTCGTGAAGCAGCCGTCCAATCCCGCTGCGGGGCCGGGGTGCAAACTCGATCGGGCTCGTGAGATGTGCGGGTTGGCGTTGAGCCGGGTGACCATTGGGTCTGAGCACCCGGCCCTGCCTGGGGATGGGCCTGCTGGTGAAGGTCGCCGCGTGCTATGGGTGGGCGATGCCAGCGCGCCAGGAGAAGAATCCCGACTTCAGCTCCGCCACTGAGCCCTACCGGCGAGAGTTGCTGGCGCACTGCTATCAGATGCTCGGCTCGGTCCAAGAAGCCCAGGACCTGGTGCAAGAGACGATGCTGCGAGCATGGCGGTCGTGGGAGCGCTACGACCCGGGCGTGGCTTCGGTGCGCACGTGGCTGTACCGCATCGCGACCAATGCGTGCCTCAACGCGCTCGCAGGTCGCACCCGGCGGCCGCTTCCCTCCGGCGTCGGACCTCGGTTCGACGATCCTGACGCGGCCTTCGTGCCGGGGTTCGAGGTCCCCTGGCTGCAGCCCATTCCCGATCAGCTGCTCGGCGGCGCGCCGAAGGACCCGGCAGCTGTGGCGGCTGAGCGCAGCGGCCTCCGTCTGGCGGTGGTGGCTGCCCTGCAGCTGCTCTCGGCCAAGCAGAGGGCCGCGTTGATCCTACGTGACGTGCTGGGATTTTCCGCCGCTGAAGTCGCCGACGTGCTCGACGTGACCACGGCGTCGGTCAACAGCGCGCTGCAGCGAGCCCGGGCAGCGTTCGCCGGTCCCCGTCTCGACCCCGAGCTGATGCAGGAACCCGAGCCGACCCAAAGACGGGTGGTCGATCAGTACGTGGCCGCGTTCGAGCGCGCCGATGTCGAGGGCCTGACCCGGTTGCTGGCCGACGAGGTGGTGCTCGAGATGCCACCGATGTGGAACTGGTACGAAGGTGCCGGCGCCTACGGTCGATTCATGACCCGCGTGTACGACATGCGGGGGAGCGACTGGCGCACGGTGCCATCTGCGGTCAACCGACAGCCAGCCATGGTGGCCTACAACCGGCAGGGCGACCACTACCGGCTGCACACCTTTCAGGTCTTCACTGTAGAGCGAGGCGCCATCGTCCGGACCACCGTGTACCAAGACCCCCAAGTGTTCGCGCTCTTCGAGCTGCCAGAGATCCTGCCCTGACCGCGATGAGTTCCCGCCGGCTCGCCGGTAGGTACCTACCACCCGGTCACCCGGACCGGGCCAGAAGAGCCAGGAGCTGATCATGCACCGCACCATCGTCATCGCCTTTTCCACCCTCGACGGAATCGTCGAAGACCCCGACGGAACTGACGGGAGCCCGAACGGCGGCTGGGCCTTCCGTCACGGCCGCGAAGCAGTCGCCGGCGACAAGTTCAGGCTCGGCCTTCTCTTCGACAGCGGGGTGCTCCTGATGGGTCGCAAGACCTGGCAGCAGTTCTCGCAGATGTGGCCCAACCGCACAGACGACTTCTCGGCAGCCATGAACCGAATCCCCAAGCTGGTGGTCTCGCACACCGTGCCCGACCTCAGCGCGTGGGAGAACTCTTCATTGATCACCGGCGTCCTGGCGGACGCGGTCGCCAAGCACAAGACCGACCACGACGTCATCGTCGTCGGCAGCGCCAGCGTGGTTCACGCGCTCGCCGAAGGCGACCTCGTCGATGAGTACCGCATCATGGTCTTCCCTGACGTGGTCGGCCAGGGAACGAAACTGTTCCCCACCACGGCGGCTTCCACGCAACTGCGCCTGCTCTCCGCCGATCCCGTCGGCCCCGCCGTGCTCATGCGCTACGAGCGGGCAGCGCTCTGATGGCGACGACCGCCCGGTTCTTCGTGCTCTGGGGCCGGCCCGGCGACCCCGCCGCCTTCGAGCAGCACTACCGGGATGTCCACATCCCGCTCGCCCTCGAGATACCTGGCTTACGGCGCTACACGCTCAGTCGTGACATCGCGCCGGTGCATGGAAAGAACGCGTGCTACGTGGTTGCCGAGATCGACTTCGACGACCTCGGGTCTCTTCAGGCCGCGTTCCAGTCTCCCCAGGGGCGGGCCACCGCGGCCGACGCTGCTCTCTTGGCCGAGCAGGCCTCAGTGCAGATGATGATCTACGAGCTGGAGATGGTCCTCAGCTAGCCGACAGGGTCGCCCGTCTCGCATCCAGAACATCCGTTCTCGAGCGATGCCGTCGACGTCTCCAGGGGCCCGCGAGCCGATCCGAACGACGGTTTCGTGTCCCTCGGTGTCGCCGCTGCGGCTGGCCGGATGGCGCCTATCGGGACGCCATAACGTCATGGGTCACGTTTACAGGTCGGGGCCGTCGATCGTGATCGCAGGAGTGGGGCTGTGCTCCGGGTACGGGTTCGCCTGGTGTTGGGCTTGCCGGTGGAGGGTCTGGTGGTAGCTGTGTTGTTAGGCTTGGCGGAGGCCTTCGATGATCCCTTCCCGGGCGTCGTCCCGCGGTCGGGGACGGTGCTGGTCGAGTTCTTCTCTGAGGGTTTCGGTGGCCGACTTCTCGACACTCGTTCGCCGCAGAGCAACGGCGAGGACTTCGTCGGTGCTGGGCGGTTCGCGGCGGGTGTGTTCGTCGCCGGGGGGTTCGGTGATGACGCAGGCCAGGTTGTGGTGGCGTCCTCTGGTCATGCCGACGTAGAGGTGCTCGGCGCTGGTAGCCCGATCCACGACGAGCACGCCTTGGTCGACCGTCATGCCTTGTCCTTGGTGGACCGTCACGGCGTACGCGAGAGCGACATGCTCTTCGACGTAGTCGGCGGGCAGGGTGACCTTGCCGCGCCCGTCAAGCGAAGCGAGCTGCAGGTCACCGCCTCGGGTGCGGCTGGTGATTTGCCAGCGGTCACCGTTTCTGACCCACGCGCCGGTGGTGGTGACGAGGCGGCGGTCGTTTCGGGTGGTG
>JBOHDU010000056.1:0-2322 GCA_050700615.1 Nocardioidaceae bacterium | reverse complement strand
AGTTGTCCGGCTCGTCGAGCAGCAGCACGTCGTCGGGGCCTCGAAGCAGGGCCTCGAGCATCAGCCGTTTCTGCTCGCCCCCACTGAGCGTGGTGAGCTCGCGATAGCGTGCCGCGTCGTACGACGTGCCGATCGCTGCGACGGTGCAGACGTCCCACAGCACCTCGGCGTCGTAGCCACCCGCGTCTGCCCACTCGGCGAGCGCCTCCGCATAGCGCATCTGGGTGTTCTCGTCGTCGGCGTCCATCATCGCCAGCTCGGCGCGGTCGACACCCTCGGCCGCCTTGCGGACTCGGGGCGGGGCCACCCACAGCAGCAGGTCGTGCACCGTCTTGCCCTCGTTGCCCTGGGTCACCAGCTGGCGCATGACGCCGAGCGCACCGGAGCGAGTCACCGCGCCGGCGTGCGGTTCGAGGTCACCGGTGATGATGCGCAGCAACGTCGTCTTGCCCGCACCGTTGGCGCCAACGAGCGCCACCTTGGCGCCGTCGCCCACCCGAAAGGACACGTCGTCGAGCAGCACCCTCCCGTCGGGGAGCTCGAATCGCACGCCCGAGACGTCTACGTGACCCACAACGCCTCATCCTCCCCGATGGCCGCCGTACGACGCACCCGGTTTACGGGCAACTGCCTCTCGGCGACGAGTTCTGTCCCCTGCACGAGTCAGTAGAGTCGTGACCATGACCGAGACCCGGGTCGACAAGGGCTTCGAAGAGCTCACCACGCCGTACCGTCGAGAGCTGCTTGCCCACTGCTACCGCATGCTGGGCTCCACCCACGACGCCGAAGACCTCGTACAGGAGACCTACCTGCGGGCCTGGCGCTCCTTCGACCAGTTCGAGGGGCGATCGTCGCTGCGCACCTGGCTCTACCGGATAGCCACCAACGCCTGCCTGACGGCGCTGGAGACCCGAAGCCGACGGCCGCTGCCCACCGGCCTCGGTGAGCCCAGCTCTGATCCGGCCGGTCAGCTGGTCGAGCGGCCGGAGGTTCCGTGGCTCGAGCCGGTTCCCGACGCGCTCGTCGGGGTTTCGGAGTCCGATCCGGCCAACGTCGTGGTCTCGCGCGAGAGCGTGCGGCTGGCACTCATCGCCGCGCTGCAGTACCTCCCGCCCCGTCAGCGAGCCGTGCTCGTGCTGCGCGACGTCTTGCGCTGGCGCGCCGCGGAGGTCGCCAAGGCGGTGGGAACGACCACCACGGCGGTCAACAGCATCCTGCAGCGGGCCCATGCCCAACTACAGGAGGTGAGGCCGACCGAGGACACCGTCACCGAGCCGACCTCGCCGGAGCAGCGTGACCTCCTCGACCGTTACGTCCGTGCGCTCGAGGACAAGGACGTGACGAAGATCGTCGAGCTCTTCACCGCCGACGCCGTGTGGGAGATGCCGCCGTTCACGGGTTGGTACCAGGGTGCCCGCGACATCGCCACCCTGATCGACACCCAGTGCCCCGCTGGGCCCCAAGAGCTGCGGATGCTTCGCACCAACGCCAACGGCCAGCCGGCTTACGGCGTCTACATGGTCGGCGACGACGGCGACTTCCACCCCTTCCAGCTGCAGGTCCTCGCTCTCGGCGACACTGCGATCTCGCATGTGGCCTCATTCTTCGACCTCTCGCTCTTCGCCGTCTTCGACCTGCCCGTCAGGCTGCCGTCCGATCAGCCCCTGTGGGCCTGATCGGATGGTCACCGACGTTGCCTGGGCACCACCGCTGGGGAACTCGATGCTTGAGCAAGCCATCGGCTACACGCTCGGCAGCCTCCAGCTGGTGCGAGATGCCGCGCTGTCGCGAGCTACCCCGTGCGCATCGTGGACGTTGCGCGACCTGCTGGCCCACCTCGACGACTCGCTGCAGGCACTCGACGAGGCCGTCGTCGTACGCCGAGTGGATCTCACGCCGGGCGCCGGTGCCCAGGGCCCCGATCTGGTCGCGTCGCTGCGGCGTCGGGCGAGCCAGATGATGGGGCACTGGGCACAGGCGCGTGGCGTGGACCCGGTGGCCGTTGGCGACCTCACCCTGCCCGCCGACCTGGTTGGTGCGGCCGGCGCGATCGAGGTCGCCGTGCACGGGTGGGATGTCGCGGCGGCCTGCGGTGCTCCGCGCCCTATTCCCGCCGGCCTGGCCCTCGACCTACTCGCGGTCGGGCGCGCGGTGCTCGACCCGGCGGATCGTGCGGGCCGCTTCGCCGCCCCCATCGAGACCTCCACAAGCGCCACCCCCAACGCCCGGCTACTCGCGTTCCTCGGCCGGGTCCCGTATCACCCCAACTGACTCCTCCACCCCGACCGAGGACGCGCAGGGTTGCGAGATCGGGCTGCGAAC
>JBOHDU010000055.1:0-2109 GCA_050700615.1 Nocardioidaceae bacterium | reverse complement strand
GAGCAGCATTCGGGTGCTGAGGTCAACTACGTCGCAACCGCCGGGCCTGCCTCCGGACTGGGCCACGATGCGGTCGACGGGGGCGTTCGGGCCGGCAACGGCTCCCGGAGCAGAGTCGTCGGGGGATCCAGGCTCGGCGACCTTCTCGATCAACGCGGCCCGCATCTTCGTCTGGTCTGCCGCCTGCCCGGGCACGAAGAGCTATGCCGCGCGTGCGTGGCCGTTCTTCGCCACGACAATGCGACACCGACCGCTCGTCGGAGCGTACGACCTGCGCGGACGCCCCGCCGTGACGTGGTCCTCACCGGTGATGACGGTCGCAGCGGCAGCGGCAGCCGACGCCGCGGGTCGCCACCATCAGGCCACCGCGCTGATGCAGACCGCTCACGACCAGAACCTCCGCGGCCCTACGTACTACGGCAGCGCTTGGGTCGCCCTCGGGCTCGCCCTGCTCACGCCCTCACCGCTGGACCACTGAGAGGCTTGAGGCTCACGACGGGACGTATCGCGCTGCGACCAGCCCCGGCAGCGTGAGCGACGAGACCAACACCTTGCGGGCCGTCGGCATCTTGGTGCGCCACTCATCGTCCTCTCGCACCGTGATCGGACCACGCTCGAACCGCAACGGGTTCCCGGCGACCGCATGGTTGCCCCGCAGAGTCACCGTGCGACCGTCGGGTGCGAATGGGGTGTCTGCCGAAGAGCCGACGAAGTCAGCGATCCGCTGCACGGTGACCGCCGGTCGGCGCACCAACTCCTCGTACTGCACCGGCAGGTAGGGAAGGCGTCCCCGCAGGCCCGCGACCAGGAGGTTGCTCGCATCCCAGGCCAGACTCGCCTTAAGCGGGTTGTAGCGAGCCATCGGGGCTCCACTGCCCGGGTTGTGCCGATGCCGGTGCCAGGAGTACGCGACAGCGCGCGGGTCACGGATCAGGTGCACCACGTAGACCGGGCGCTCCAGCCGGCTGAGCAACCAACCGTGCGAGGGGTCCTTGGACGAGTCCACGATCAGGTCCGCACCGCTGGCTAGCTCGATGCCGTCGTAGAGCCGGTCCAACGAGTCGAGGTACTCCTGCATCCGCGCCCGCCGGTCCGCGCTCATCTGCCCGGTCGCGATCTGCGGCACCCGCCACCACTTGTCGATCATGCCCTTGGCCAGCATCGCGCCGGGCATCGCGTCGGGCCGCTGCGGGGGGAACGCGTAGCCCATCACGGCCCGCCAGAACGGGCACTCGGCGAAACGCTGCCCGCACCCGCATCGGCGGTTCTCGGCGACTCCCTCCGGCAACACGTGGCGGACCTCCCCGACCGAGCAGAAGCCGTCGATCTGGCCCAGCAAGTGGTCGAGCAGGGTGCTTCCACTGCGACCGTAACCTCCGATGTAGACAACCTTGGCGCTCATCGCACCGCCACTCCCATCGCGTCGTCCTGTGCTGCAGGTTCGGGTTCTGCGTGCTCGCCCGCCGGCTGCTCGGACGGCAGCCCCTTCAGCGCCGGCCAGATCCCACAGAGCAGGACGCAGATGTGCAGAGACGCGAACGTCACGTTGTTGATCATGGCCGGCTGGGAGGCCCCTCTGACCAATCCGTAGCCGGCGGCAATCACCAGCACCGCGAGGGCCGCCAGCGCCGGCAGCACCGTGCGGATCTGACGACCCGACCGCCCATGCTTCGGAGTGACGCGGAACAGTCCAGGTCGCCCCCCAAGAGCACGCAGGCTTGACAGCACGTGCACCCAGAAGTTCGCGAAGGCGAGGGTGAATGCGTTGAAGGTGTAGGCGCCCACACCAGCGGCGGCGACCGCGAGCAGTGACAGACCGAAGTACGGCACGAAGTGCAGTAGGAACTGGTTGGCGGTCGAGCCCGCCAGGGGCTGAGCTCCCGTCGTGATCCTCACGACGGGCAACGCCATGTAGACCAGCGCAGTCCACCCGCTCAGGAAGTAGGCAACCGACAACAGGTACTGGAGCTTGTGTCGCCAGCCGAGCCGGGCACGCAGTACGTGACCGAACGCCCCGAGACAGCCGCGCGACCAGCGTTGCTGTTGCCCGACATACGACGCCATGTCCTCTGGCCCGAGCCCGCGGGCCAGTACCTGCGGGACGTAGAC
>JBOHDU010000054.1:0-4589 GCA_050700615.1 Nocardioidaceae bacterium | reverse complement strand
AAGACGCGCTGCAGCATGTGCCAGTCGTACGGCGCCGCGCGGATCCCCAACGAGAAGTGGTCGGCGATGTCTTGGGTCATCGCCACCGCGCCGTCCCGGCCGGGACGGACCTCGACCGGGTCGCTGAACACAACGTGCATCAACGGACCGCGGTAGCGCAACGTCATAGCGATCAGGGGGGCGCCGGTGCGCTGCGCCAGCACCGCGGCTCCGGTGGGCAGGGTCGCCTGCTCCCCGAGCAGCGTCACCTCCGCGCCCGACCGGGTCAGGTCACGATCGGCAAGCAGGCACACGAGCCGACGCCGCGCCAGGGCATCCTCCATCGCCGTCAAGGCGTTCTCGGCACCGGTCAGAGCGACGATCTCCATCCCCAGCTCCTCGCGGTAGGCGACGAACTGGTCGAAGAGCGAATCTGGCCGCAACCTCTCGGCCACCGCCGACACAGGTCGCCCGGTCAGGCAGGCCCACGCGCCGGCGTGGTCCCAGTTCGCCATGTGCGGCAGCGCGATGATCCCCCCGTTGCCCTCGGCGAACGTCTCCTTCTGCGCAGCTTCGTTGGTCGTGACCACGCTGTCGACGATGCGGCCGGCACTCCAGGTCGACATCCGGAAGGCCTCGTGCCAATAGCGGAAGTAGGAGCGCAGCGCCTGCTGAGAGAGGGCTCGCAACGCGGCCTCGTCGGCATCCGGTCGCGCTCGGCGCAGGTTCGCCTCGAGCTGCACCACCCCCTTGGTCCGGCGCCGCCACATCCGGTCGGCGGCGTTCTCGAGCACCCGTGCAGAGACCTCCTCCGGGGCGTGCCTGGTCACCGCCCAGCCGGCCCGGAACGCGTAGTCCACCAGCCGGTCGCGCGACGTCAGGGTCAGGCTCAAAGTGGCTGACCCACAGCCTGCTTGCGCACGAGGATCATCCGCTGGACGACGGTCACCGTGCTCGCCGCAGCCAGTGCCCACAGCACGATCGCCAGCAGGATCGGGAGATCGAGCACGTCGGAGAAGAACGTCATCACGAGGATCGCGACCAACCGGTCGGCTCGCTCGGCGATGCCACCCTTGGCCGTCATCCCCAGGCTCTCGGCCTTGGCCCGTGCGTACGACGTCACCGATCCCATCACGAGCGCCCACAAGGCGACATACGCCAGCAGATGGTCATGACCACCGTCGAAGAGCCAGATGGCCAGGCCGGCGAAGATGGCGGCATCGCCGAACCGGTCGAGCGTCGAGTCCAGGAACGACCCCCACTTCGACGAGGTCCCGAGCGTGCGTGCCATGTAGCCGTCGATCAGGTCGGAGAAGATGAAGACGCCGATCACCACCACGCCGAGCCACAGGTCGCCGCGTGGGAAGAAGACGAGTGCGCCGGCCACCACACCGACAGTGCCGACGGTCGTGACGACATCGGGCGAGACGCCCATCTTCATCAGCAGGTGCGAGACGGGTTTGAGGGCGGAGGTCCAGAAGTTGCGAAAACGCTCGAGCATCGGCGACTGTCGCGGCTTTCTCAATCGTCGGAAGCGGGACGCCCTGATGCTACCTGCCGCACCACCCGACCCCACCCTGTGCCTACGGTCGCGGCGTCGGGGCAGGTTGGAGCCGGTAGCGGGCAACCACTTGTGTCGGCCGCGCCAGGGGTGAAAGGTGGAATCCATCGCGGAGACCGGCGCACGTCGGCTCGTCGGCAGACCAGACCGAAGGAGTCAGGATGGCAACCAAGAGCACCGGGACGGGCGCGGGTGATGCCGCCGTAGCGCAACCCGCCTCACCAGCCGCCATCCGCAACGTGGTGCTGGTGGGGCCTGCCGGGTCCGGCAAGACCACACTGCTCGAAGCGCTCCTTGCCGCCACCGGGACGCTCAACCGGATGGGCAGCGTCGAAGAGGGGACCACGGTCTCCGACTACGACGAGTCCGAGATCCGGCAGCAACGCTCGATCGGGTTGAGCGTGGCTCCCCTCGACGTGGCCGGCGTCAAGGTCAACGTGCTCGACGCACCCGGCTACGCCGACTTCGTCGGTGACCTGCGCGCGGGCCTGCGCGCTGCCGACTGCGCGCTGTTCGTGGTGTCGGCGAGTGAGGGCGTCGACGGCGCCACCAAGGCGCTGTGGCAGGAGTGCCAGGCCGTGGGGATGCCCCGCACGGTCGTGATCAGCAAGCTCAACCACGCGCGCGCCGACTACGCCGGAGTCCTCGCGCAGACGCAGTCGGCGTTCGGCGACAAGGTGCTGCCGCTGTACGTACCGGTGCCGCACAAGGGCTCCGACGTCGACGACCTGGCGGCGCTGCTCTCCCAGACCGTTTCTGACTACTCCGAGCTCGCGACGAAGGGCCGCTTCGTACGGCCGCCCGAGGACGACGAGCAGCTGCTGATCGAGGAGCAGCGCGGAACCCTCATCGAGGGAGTCATCGAGGAGTCCGAGGACGAGAGCCTGATGGACCGCTACATGAGCGGCGACGACATCGACACCCAGCTGCTGGTCGACGATCTCGAGACGGCTGTTGCGCGGGCCACGTTGTTCCCGGTGATACCGGTCTGCGCGCTCACCGGTCTCGGCCTCGACGAGCTGCTCGAGGTCGTCACGTCGGCTTTCCCGCCGCCCAGTGAGCACACCTTCCCGTCGGTCTACACGGTAGCCGGCAAGGCGGTGACCGACCTGTCGTGCGATCCCGACGGGCCGTTGCTCGCCGAGGTCGTCAAGACCACGTCCGACCCCTACGTCGGCCGGATCAGCCTGGTGCGGGTCTTCTCGGGAACCGTGCTACCCGACGCCACCCTGCACGTGTCCGGTCACTTCTCCGAGTTCGGCGCCGAGGACCACGGCCACGAGGACCACGACGAGGACGAGCGTGTCGGTGGCTTGTCGTCGCCGCTGGGCAAGCATCAGCAACTCACCACAGCATGCATCGCGGGCGACATCTGCGCGATCTCCAAGCTCACCCGGGCCGAGACCGGTGACACGCTCAGCAGCAAGGAGAACCCGCTCGTCATGGAGCCCTGGACGATGCCCGACCCGCTCCTGCCGATCGCAGTCGTGGCGCACGCCAAGGCCGACGAGGACAAGCTGGGCCAGGCGTTGGGGCGACTGGCGGCCGAGGACCCGTCGGTGCGCATCGAGCACAACCCCGAGACCAAACAGCTGGTTTTGTGGTGCATGGGCGAGGCGCACGCTGACGTGCTGCTGGACCGGCTGCAGACCCGCTACGGCGTCCAGGTCGACCAGGCCGAGGTGCGCGTGCCACTGCGCGAGACGCTCGCCGGGATCGCCAACGGTCACGGCCGGCACGTCAAGCAGAGCGGCGGACACGGCCAGTACGCCGTATGCGACGTGACGGCCGAGCCGCTTCCGACCGGCTCCGGCTTCGAGTTCGTCGACAAGGTCGTGGGCGGGTCGGTGCCCCGGCAGTTCATCCCCAGCGTCGAGAAGGGCCTTCGCGCGCAACTCGACAGGGGACTCAAGGCCGGCTACCCCGTCGTCGACCTGCGCGTGACCCTCTTCGATGGCAAGTCGCACAGCGTCGACTCGAGCGACATGGCGTTCCAGACGGCCGGTGGGCTCGCGCTCAAGGAAGCCGCCGCCGCGGCCGGGGTCCAGCTGCTCGAGCCGATCGACGAGATCGAGGTGCTGATCGACGACGACTTCGTCGGTGCCGTGATGGGCGATCTGTCCACCCGCCGGGCGCGCGTTCTCGGCACCGAGCCGGTCGGCACCGGTCGGACGCTCGTCAAGGCCGAGGCACCGCAGCTGGAGCTGGTCCGTTATGCCACCGACCTGCGCTCGCTCAGTCACGGCAGCGGCACATTCAGCCGTACTTTCGCCCGCTACGACGCGATGCCGTCGCACGTCGCCAACCAACTGAGCACGTCCTAACCCCGCCGGCCGGGGGCCGGTCGCACCGGGCCACCCTGCGACCGGCTACGACACCCAGCCGTCGGCGAGCAGCGTCCTGGTGTCGGTGAGGATCTGGGGCAGCACCCGGGTCTGACCGACGACCGCCATGAAGTTGTTGTCGCCGGCCCACCGCGGCACCACGTGCTGGTGCAGGTGCGCCGCGATGCCCGCACCGGCCACGGCGCCCTGGTTCATGCCGATGTTGAACCCGTGGGCACCCGATACCGCCCGGATCGTGGTCATCGCCTGCTGGGTGAGTGCGGCCACCTCAGCGCTCTCGGCGTCGCCGAGCTCGGGGTAGTCGGCCACATGCCGGTAGGGGCAGATCATCAGGTGACCGGGGCTGTAGGGGTAGAGGTTCAGCACCGCGAACGCGTGCTCACCGCGTTGTACGACCAGCCCCTTGTCGTCGGACAGGGTCGGGATCCGGCAGAAGGGACAGTCTCCCGCGCCCTCCGACCCCGGCCGGTTCTCGCCCTCGATGTAGGGCATCCGATGCGGGGTCCACAACCGCTCGATACCGTCGGGGGCGCTACGTGCCGTCATACCTGAACCCGCCTCTCGACGGCCTCGACTATCCGCGACACCGCCTCGTCGACCGCCACCGCGTTGTCCTGGTCACCGCTGCGGTAGCGGAAGGACACCGCCCGCCCCTCGACGTCTCGATCGCCTGCGATCAGCATGAACGGCACCTTCTGCAGCTG
>JBOHDU010000053.1:0-3455 GCA_050700615.1 Nocardioidaceae bacterium | reverse complement strand
CCGTCGGCCAGCAACTCCTTGAGCATCACCACTTCGCCGACCTGCTCGTAGTCGAGGGCCGCCACCACGTTGAGGGCCTCGTTGAGCATGACCTCCTGGCCGCGCTTGAGCTCCTCAACCTCGACGTTGGGGCTCACGTTGACCCGGAGCTTGCGCCCGCCGGTGAACACATCGATCGTGCCGTCGTCGTTAGTGGCCACGAACGTGCCGAACCCGGTTGGCGGCTGTGCCAGCCGGTCGACCTCCTCCTTGAGAGTCATGATCTGGTCGCGAGCCTCGCGCAAGGTGGCGGCCAGCCGCTCGTTCTGGGCGGTCAGCGAGGCGAGCGAGGACTGCGCCTCGGCAAGGCGCTGTTCGAGGAACCGGCTGGACTGGGGCGCGTCACCGAGCCGACGGCGGAGCTCGGTGACCTCGGCCTCCAAGAAGCCCACCTGGCTGCGCAGCTCGTCGGCCGAGCGATCCCGGCGCTTGAAACCGTCGTCGTGTGGCACCATCACCACCTCCCTCGAAGGGTCAACGCTTTCGACCCTACCCGCGTTCAACCCGCCTTGAGGGTCGTCTTGCCCCGTGTCGGTATCACTCCGTTATAGGACCGAACACCGCGACTGCCGCGAATATGTGCGATGTCCGTGATGGCCGGGCGACCCTCACCCCTCAAGATCGGCGTCGGCGGGTCCTGCCGGGTTCACGTGGCCGGTGGACTCGCGGTGGCCGGCGGTTCGTTGCCGGGGGCGCGTGGGCCCGTGTAGTCGCTGCCGTACGCACCCGGTGACGGTCGGCGCGTTCGGCGTGGGGTCGTGACGGCAGGGGCAAGCTTTCGTGCGGTGACCAGGAACCCGGTGTGCCCGTTCATCCGGTGCTGAGGCCGCACCGCCAGCCCCTCGACATGCCAACCCCGGACCAGCGTCTCCCAGGCTTCCGGCTCGGTGAAGCCTTGGTCGGCCCGAATCGTCTCGACGAACGTGCTGAGCTGCGTCGTCGTGGCGACGTAGGCGCACACGAGCCCACCGGGTGCCAGCGCGTCGGCGACGGCGGGCACGCACTCCCAGGGGGCCAGCATGTCGAGGATGACCCGGTCCAGCCCGCGCTCGTCGAGGTCGACCGCCAGGTCTGCTGTCTTCAACTCCCACGCGGGGTGCTCGCCGCCGAAGAAGCCAACCACGTTCCTGCGCGCGATGTCGGCGAACTCGGGCCGCCGTTCGTACGACGTGAGCAGGCCCTCGACCCCGATCGCCCGGAGCAGGGCGCAGGTCAGCGACCCCGACCCGACGCCAGCCTCGGCCACCCGCGCGCCGGGGAAGATGTCGGCCATCACGAGGATCTGCGCGGCGTCCTTCGGGTAGACGACCGCCGCACCACGGGGCATCGACACCACGAACTCGGGCAACAACGGGCGCAGCGCCAGGTAGACGGTGCCTCCGCTCGACGTCACGACACAACCGTCCGGTCGGCCGATCAACTCGTCATGAGCGATGCTGCCCTTGTGGGTGAAGAACTCCTTGCCGGCCTGGAGCAGCACGCTGTGGCGACGGCCCTTGGGATCGGTCAGCCGCACGCGCTCACCGGAGCGGAGCGGGCCGCGATGCACCCCCGACCAGGAGGGGTCGGATGGGGGGTCGGCAGGGTCTCCAGCAGGCTCGGTCACCATCGCGGCCAACCCTAGCGACCCGGGTGCAATATCGCCGGGCCGACGCTCACCCCAACCCGTGAGCAGCGAGCGCTAGGCAGCCCGGAACGCGTTGTCAACGTCTTGGGTGACGAGAACGCCGTAGATCGCTCCGTTGGGTTCCATCAGCACGTACTCCGACGCCGGTGTCTGCTGCATCGCGCGGATGAGCTGCTCACCGGAAAGGTCGGCGGGCAGCATGAGCCCGTCCTCCGTCCGGCGCGCGACGTCGCCGCACGAGACCCAGGGCCTGCGCTCGACCGGAGTCGACAGCACGGCGGACTCGTTGACGACCCCGACCGGTCGGCCATCGCCACTGATCACGACGACGGACCCGGCGTGGGCCTCCTGCGCCCGACGGATGGCCTCCGCGAGCGGAGTTGTCGCGAGCACACCGATGGCTGGGCGGGCAAGCGTTCGCGCCTGGATCGACGGCAGCTTGGTACGGATCGTGGACACGTGCAGCGCCTGGGTCGCTCCCGCCCACAGGAACGCCGCCACCATGAAGGCGAACAGGTAGTCGGTGATGCTGATCGTCCAGCCGGCGGCCAGCGCGAGCACCGGGTAGCAAGCGACCAGAACGGCGGCCACCCGACCACCCCAGGCAGCCACCACGACGCCGAGCGACCGCTTCTTGGTGACAGCCCACACGAGGGCCTGGAGGACCCGGCCACCGTCGAGAGGCAGTCCCGGGACGAGGTTGAGGCCGCCCACGAAGAGGTTGGCGAAGGCCAGTGCACCGACCGTGTAGCGGGCCAATCCGTCGTGGAACAGAGAAGCCCCCCACAAAGCCAGGAGTCCGATCACCAAGGACGTCAAGGGGCCCACGATGGCCACCACGAACTCGCGCCAGGGGCTGGTGGCCTCCCCCTCGATCTCGGTCGCACCACCGAGGAAATGCAGGTTGATCGAATTGACCTGCATCTCGAACGACCGGGCAGCGACCGCGTGCGAGATCTCATGCAGCAAGACGGAGGCATACAGCAGCACCGCGAAGACGACGCCGACAACGTACGCCGAAGCGCCCAGCGTCGGGCTGTTCTGCTGCAGACCCGAGCCCACCAGCACGGCAATCACACCGATGATGAGGAACCAGGAGTGCGCGACCAAGATGTCGATCCCGCCGACGGTGCCAAGCCGGAACGAGCCAGCGGGCACCGGCCGCTGCTTCGCGGGCAGGTCGTCGGATCGTTGGCTCACGGTTCAACGGTAGTGGGCCCCGGGCCGTAAACCCTATTCGACGGGCGAGACGAACCCCGGCCGAGATCTGCAGGCTGGCACCCGGTGATTCGTGACCCTCCTGACGCGCACGGCCTCGAGACGCGGCTCCAGCGGGCCTGTCGGTGCCGTGCCCTAGCCTGGCGGCATGACTCACGACCTGGACGAGGCGATCCCTGCGGGTGCTCCCTCTGCGGGTGCCACCTCTGCTGATCCGGTCGCCTCTGAGCCGGAGGGTGAAGACCCCTTTGCGGGTCTGACCCGCACCAACTCCCTGTCGCCGAGCCGGGCAAGCGACTTCATGTCGTGCCCCTTGCTCTACCGCTTCCGGGTGATCGACCGGTTGCCCGAGAAGCCGAGCATCGACGCGGTGCGGGGCTCGGTGGTGCACAAGGTGCTCGAGGACCTCTTCGACCTGCCGGCCTTCGAGCGAACGAGAGAGCGCGCCAACCTCCTGCTCGAGCCGATCTGGGAGTCCCTGCTCGCCGAAGAGCCCGAGCTTGCCGAGATGTTCGCGCCCGGTCCCTCCGCCGCACCCGGTTCGTCGGCCGCGCCCGGTCCGTCGGCCGTT
>JBOHDU010000052.1:0-2692 GCA_050700615.1 Nocardioidaceae bacterium | reverse complement strand
CGCGCAACGAGGTGACCGGTGCCTGACGGCCACGGCACCGACCGGGAAGCTGCCGCACCGGCCGAACCCCTGCCGCCGCCCCGGGTCAACCCCGGCACGCCCGGCGCGGGCTGGATCCGGCGGCTCTGGGGCTGCATGCTGCGGCACCGCCGCGACGTCGTACTGTCCCTGGGCGCGGCATTGCTCGGCGGTGCCTGCCAGACCGGTGTGCCGCTGATCGCCCGGCAGATCGTCGACGGCGTCATCGTGAAGCACACCTCCCCCCTGTGGCCATGGTTGACACTGCTGATCGTCGTTGCACTGGCCAGCTTCGGCTTCGCCTACATCCGCCGCTACCGAGGAGGTCGAGTCGCGCTGGGGGTGCAGTACGACCTGCGCAACCTGATGCATGACCACCTGCAGTCGATGGACCTCGGCAACCTCAGCCGGATGCCGACCGGGCAGCTGGTCGCCCGCGCCAACTCGGACTCGACGCTGGTCCAAGGCCTCCTGAGCTTCTTCCCGATCATGAGCGGCAACGTGCTGCTGATGATCCTGTCCCTGGTCGTGATGATCTACCTGTCGCCGTTGTTAGCGGTCGTCAGCGTCGTCCTTGCTCCGACCCTGATCGTGGTCAGCTACCGGATGCGCAGTCGGGTCTTTCCGGCGAGCTGGGACGCGCAGCAGCGTGAGGGGGACATGGCGCAGATCGTCGACGAGGACGTCAGCGGCGTCCGGATCGTCAAGGCGTTCGGTCAGGAGGAGCGCGAGCTCCACCGGATGGTGTCGTCGGTCCGGCGACTCTACGGCTCGAAGATGCGTGCCGTGCGGTTGCAGGCCCGGTTCCAGCCACTCATGGAGACGATCCCGGTGCTCGGGCAGGTCTCGATCTTGGCGCTCGGCGGCTGGATGGCACTGCAGGGCTCGATCAGCCTCGGGACGTTCTTGGCCTTCTCCACCTACGTCGCCCAGTTCGTCGCCCCCGCCCGGCAACTGGCCGGCATCTTGACCATCGGCCAGCAGGCTCGCGCAGGTGTTGAGCGGATCTTTCAGCTTCTCGACCTCGAGCCCACGATCTCGGACGCGTCGGGCGCAGTCGATCTGCCCGCCGTTTCCGGCGCCATCGAGTTCCGCGACGTGTACTTCGCGTACGACGACGGTCCCACTGTCCTGGCCGGGCTCGACCTCCGCATCGAGCCGGGAGAACGGATCGCGTTCGTCGGCCCCAGTGGAAGCGGCAAGTCGACCGCGATGATGCTGGTGTCGCGCTTCCACGACCCAACCTCGGGACAGATCCTGGTTGACGGTCACGACGTTCGAGACCTCACCCTGCGGTCGCTGCGGCAGCAGGTTGCCTACGCGTTCGAGGAGAGCTTCCTCTTCTCCGACACGGTGCTCACCAACATCGCCTACGGCCATCCCGACGCCACCCGTGAGGAGGTGGAGAGGGCGGCCCGACTGGCTCAGGCGCACGAATTCGTCGCGCAGCTGCCGGAGGGCTACGACACCCCTATTGGCGAACGTGGGCTCACGCTGTCCGGGGGCCAGCGGCAACGAGTGGCACTGGCTCGGGCCATCCTCGCCGACCCACGGATCATGATCCTCGATGACGCGACGAGTGCCGTGGACGCGCAGACCGAGGAGACGATCCACGACGGCTTGCGAAGCGTGATGGAGGGCCGCACCACCATCTTGGTGGCCCATCGACGCTCCACCTTGCACCTGGCCGACCGGATCGTCGTACTCGCCAACGGGGCGGTGGCCGACCAGGGGACCCACGAGCAGCTGATGGGGCGCAGCGCGTTGTACCGGTCCCTGCTCTCAGGTCTTGACGAGGGCGAGGCGAGCGGGGTCGGTGACGGGATCGAAGGTCTGGCCACGATCGCGGCCGAGCTGGACGCCAACGGGACAACCGCGGCGGCCTGGCGTCCGCTCGCCGACGGAGCACGCCGGTCGGCACAGGCCCGCAGCCTGTCGGCGCCGGGCCTGGGTCCCGGGTTGGGCAGTGCCGGCGGCGGCGGCTGGAGGCTCAACCTGGCACCCACTCCGGAGCTGCTCGCGAAGGTCGAGGCCCTGCCACCCGTGCGCGACCATCCGGACGTCGACCTCGCCACCGAGTCGCGCCGAGACCCGAAGTTCCACCTGTTGGGGCTGCTGGGCGAGTTCCGCCGCCCCCTGCTGCTCGGTCTGCTCCTGGTCGTGCTCGACGCCCTGGCGAGTCTCGCCGGCCCGATCCTGGTGAAGACCGGCATCGACGACGGCGTGGCAGTGGGGTCGCAGTCGGTGCTGTTCGCCGCTTCCGGCGTCTATCTGCTGATCACGGTGCTGTCGCTGTTCAACGAGATCGCCGAGACCTTCGTGACTGGCCGTACCGCCGAGCGCATCATGCTTTCGTTGCGGATCCGGATCTGGGCACAGCTCCAGCGGCTCTCTCTCGACTACTACGAGCGCGAGATGGCCGGGCGCATCATGACCAGGATGACCACCGACGTCGACTCGTTCGAGTCACTGGTCGAGAACGGCCTGCTCTCGGCGCTCGTCTCGATCGTCACGTTCCTCGGCGTCGGGGTGCTGCTGCTGACGATCGACCTCTACCTTGGGCTGGCGACGCTCAGCGTCATCGTCCCGCTGGCGTTCGCTACGGTGGCCTTCCGGCGACGGGCGGCCCGGTTGTATGACGTGGCTCGCGAGCGAATCGCTATCGTCAACGCCG
>JBOHDU010000051.1:0-3213 GCA_050700615.1 Nocardioidaceae bacterium | reverse complement strand
CCCGAGCACATCCGCGCCTTGTCCTCGGCCGACGTACTCGCGGTCGAGTCCGACATCGTCGCCCGGCTGATCGATCGCGCCGCGAGCCTCGGCGAGCCGATGACGCTCACCGACGGCGACGCCGAGGGACTCGATGTGGCGCAGCGCGAGGCGGTCGCCGCCTTGGCCGGCACCGCCGCGGTGCTGGTGGTTGAAGGTGCGGCCGGAGCTGGCAAGACCACGACGCTTGCGGCCACTGCGCGGCTCCTCGCCGGACAGGGCCGTCGGCTCTGCGTGGTCACCCCCACCCTCAAGGCTGCCCAGGTCTCCGGGCGCGAGCTCGAAGCCTCCGCGACGTCGGCGGCGTGGCTGGTCCATCAGCACGGGTTCCGGTGGGACGACGACGGCCGTTGGGCACGGGTCGGCGCTCTTCCGACCCCCGGTGCTCAGCTGACTCGCGGTGATCTGCTCCTGGTCGACGAAGCCGGCATGCTCGACCAGGGCACTGCCAGGGCCCTGCTGACCATCGCGGACGAGACCGGCGCGCGAGTCGCGCTGGTCGGGGACCGGCATCAGCTGCCCGCCGTCGGTCGCGGCGGCGTCCTCGATCTCGCGGCCCGCTGGGCCGGCCCCAGCGCCATCACCAGCCTCGAGGTGGTGCACCGGTTCAGCGACCCCGAGTACGCCGCGATCAGCCTGGCGATGCGCACCGGCACCAGCCTTCGCGCCGCCCGCTGTGAGGCGTTCGGTGAGCGCGTCAGGCTCACCGGAGGCGATCGTTACCAAGTCTTTGCCGGTAGTGAGCCCGTCGGTGAGGCATCGGGTGAGCGCGTCGGTGAGGTGTTCGATGCACTGTGGGCTCGTGACCACATCCGCATCTACGCCAGCGAGGCCGAGCGCAACCAGGCCCTCGCCCGACTCGCAGCCGACGCTCTCCTCGCCGGCGCCGACGGGGTGCTGCTGATGGCTGACACTCGCGAGCAGACCACGGCGTTGAACGGTGCCGTCCGCGACCGACTCGTCGCTGCCGGCCAGGTCGACGACGCTCGTGTCACCGTGACGCCCGCGGGCGAGCGTCTGGGAATCAGTGACCGGGTCGCGACGAGACGCAACGATCACGATCTCGGCGTCGCCAACCGCGACACCTGGACCATCGCCACCATCGGTGACGACGGTTCGATCGCGCTCCAGGGTCGGCGCGGTGCCCGGGTCGTTCCCGCGGAGTACGCACGCGACGAGGTCGAGCTCGCCTACGCCACCACCGTGTACGGTGCCCAGGGCGAAACCACCGGCGAGGGACATGTCGCTCTCGGGGAGCACACGACCGCCTCGTCGGCGTACGTCGGAATGACCCGCGGCCGCGGGTGCAACGTCGCCCACCTCGTGGCCACCGACATCGACGATGCCCGTCGCCAGTGGGACGAAGTCTTCTCCCGCGATCGCGCCGACCTGGGGCCGGCGCACGCCGCCCGACGTGCCGCCGAGGACGTCGGGCGCTACGCATCCCATCGACCGCTCGATGTTGCCCTGGCGAAGCTGCGGGCCGCCTGGACGAAGGAGGACCGGCTGCGAGGGGCGGTCCGCCGCGCGACCCAGCGGCGCACCATGGTCGCCTACTACGGCCCCGAGGCCGCCGAACGCGTGGCGGAGATCGACGTGGAGCTCGCTGAGTACCGTGGTCTGCTCGATGCCGCGAGCGATCGAGTGCGCGTCCGGCTCCACGAGCCCGCCATCCGAAGCCTCCCGCCCGGCAGCGTGGAGCAGGAGCGGGCGGACTGGCTCCTGCAACGCGCACAAGCCCGAGCGGCCGGGGAGCAGCGCAGGCGCGCCACCGAGCGTCCCAATGAACTCGATGCGGGCTACCGCAGGTCCCCCGAGACCGGGCACGGGATCGGTCGATGAGCGCCAGGAATCCCGCCCCGCAATGCCTCTTCGCCAACTTTCGGGGGAACGTTCGCGGTAACGCGCATGACCTGCGCAAACGCCGCAGCGCAAGGAACGTTGCCCTGCCTCCCTATACGTTCCTGATCCCAGCGGTAACTGATGCGGTAACGGTTCCCCGCCACGCTGTCGCCATGAGCTTCTTCAACTTTCCGACGGGCGCACGGCTGACCTGCGAGAACGCTCGCCGGAAGGGCCCGCCCGTCCCAGGACGGGCGATTTTTAGTGCGCCCCGTGAGGACAGTTGGCCACACAGCCCCTTCTCCCGGCCTTGGGGAGAAGCCACCACCACACACCAAGGAGATGACGATGAGCCACACCCAGCCGAACCGGACCGATGTCAACGACGAGCTGCTCACCATCGGTGAGGTCGCCGAGATGCTGCGGGTGCCCGTCGGCACCCTGCGCTACTGGCGCCACCTCGGCGCCGGGCCGCACAGCTTCAAGGTCGGCCGGTGGGTCCGCTACCGCAGAGGCGACGTGCGGGCCTGGGTCAACGCCAAGCGCCGGGGCACGAACGCGAGCTGACGAGAGGCCAACTCGACCACGCGGGAGGAGGTGAGCCCATGTCCGAGTGGACGTCGCATCGACCGCTGCTGAACATCGACGAGGCCGCGGCCTACCTCAACGTGCCCGCCCGCTGGGTCGCCGATGCCGTGCGTCAGCGGAAGGTCCGCTGCACCCGGATCGGCAAGCACGTACGTTTCCGCATCGAGCACCTGGAAGAGCTCATCGCCTCCGGCGAGCAACCCGTGACCACCCCTGCACAGCCCCTTGCCCTCGTTCCTCAGCCTCGACGACGCGGCGGACGGTCTCGGCTCTGACCGGGAGTTCGACTTCGTGAACGCCTAAGCCACCTGCCCGACCGCATCAGCAGGTGTGCGACCTCGGTGAGCAGAAGATGAAGCTGTTATGGGCGAGCTTCGCAAAGCAGACGCCCGAAACCTGAGGCAGCACGACCGCCCACGGCTCCCTCCAGGTCGAGACCGGTAGCGTGACCGCCAACAACAGATCAGAGGAGGGCGGCCTGGTGACGGACTATCGGGGCGGCTTGGCGACCGAGTTGAATAAACTCGAGACCGACCTCCTGTACACCGAGAAGGCCCACTTCTGCGCTGCGGAGCCTGACCCGGTTTCCCGGACACGGTTTCTTGTTTGATCATGCCGCCGGGTTAGCGGCATTGTGAAGGTGTTCGAACTCGTGCGGGGAGATCATCCCGAGGCTGCTGTGCCGCCGGCTCGGGTTGTACCAGCCTTCGATCCACTCGAAGATCGCAGCAGCCAGCTCGGTCC
>JBOHDU010000050.1:0-5647 GCA_050700615.1 Nocardioidaceae bacterium | reverse complement strand
CTCCCCACCACCTGAGGCTGGTGACGCCGTCCGGTCACCGGATCGGTGCACGACACCCCAGGGCGTCAGGCACCACGGCATCAGTTGAGGGCGCGGCCGACGGCAACCGCGCGCGTATCGGGTGCGGCGACGCGGACCGCGTCGGCGGCAAGGTCGTCGTCCTGCTGTTGAGACTTTCGCTCGGCCTCCACGCGCGCGGAGTAGGAGGCAACCTCGTTGGCGACCCGCTCTTCGTCCCAACCGAGGTGCGGGGCTGCCAACTCGGCGGCGGCCTGCGCCGCCTGGACGCCTCGGTCCGGTGTCTCGATCGAGATACGGGTACGCCGCGCCAGTAGGTCGTCGAGGTGGAGCGCTGCCTCGTGGGCGGCGGCGTAGACGATCTCGGCCCGCAGGTACTCCTCGGCCCCCTCCAGCGGCTCGCGCAGACTCGGGTCGTCGGTGGCTAGGGCCAGCACCTCCTCGGCCATCGACCCGTAGCGATCGAGCAGTCGAGTCATCCGCCACACCGGTAGCTCGACCTGGCGGGCCAACTTGTTGACCTGGTTGACCAGCGCGAAGTAGCCCTCGGCGCCAACGAGGGGGGTGTGATCGGTGACACTTGATGGCACCGGCCCACCGATGTCGGCTATCGCCGCGTCGATCGCGTCGGCGGCCATCACGCGGTATGTCGTGAACTTGCCGCCCGCGATCGAGATCAGGCCGGGCTGCGGCCGAGCGACGGCGTGCTCGCGGGACAACTGGGACGTCGACTCGTTCTCACCGGCCAGCAGCGGGCGGAGGCCGGCGTAGACGCCCTGGATGTCGTCGTGGGTCAGCGGAACGGCCAGCACGGTGTTGACGTGGTCGAGGATGTAGTCGATGTCCGTGCGGCTAGCCGCGGGATGGGCCTTGTCGAGGCTCCAGTCGGTGTCAGTGGTGCCGACGATCCAGTGCGTGCCCCAGGGGATCACGAAAAGCACTGACTTCTCGGTGCGCAGGATCAGTCCTACCTCGGAGTTGATCCGGTCACGTGCCACCACGATGTGGACACCCTTGGAGGCCCGGACGTGGAACCGGCCGCGGCCACCCGCCAGCGTCTGGACGTCATCGGTCCAGACGCCGGTCGCGTTGATGACGACCGATGCGCTCACGTCGACCTCATCGCGGGTCTCGACGTCGCGGACCCGGGCTCCGACGATGCGCTCGCCGGCGCGCAGCAGCTCGATGACTTCTGCGGAGTTGAGGATCGTGGCGCCGTACGTCGCGGCCGTGCGCGCCACCGTCAGGGTATGCCGGGCGTCGTCGGCTTGCGCATCGTAGTACACCATCGCACCAGTGAGCGCGGTGCGCTTCAGGGCTGGCACCATCCGCAGCGCCCCCCCGCGGGTCAGGTGTCGATGTCGCGGGACAGACCGGGCCCCGCCCATCGTGTCGTACAGGGTCAGACCGGTGGTGACGTACGGACGCTCCCAGACCCAATGCGTGAGCGGATACAGGAAAGGCACCGGTTTCACCAGGTGCGGCGCGATCGTTGTCAGCATGAGCTCGCGCTCGTGCAGCGCCTCTCGAACCAGACCGAAGTTGAACTGCTCGAGGTATCGAAGGCCGCCGTGGAAAAGCTTGGACGAGCGGGACGAGGTGCCGGAGGCGAAGTCACGTTGCTCGACCAGCGCGACGGACAGGCCGCGAGTAACGGCATCGAGAGCCGACCCCGCGCCGGTGACGCCGCCGCCGACGACCAGCACATCGAACTTCTGAGATGCGATCCGCTCCCAGGCGGCGCGCCGTGTGGCGCTGTCGAGTTTGGCCAGTTCCGGCATCTCTCCACGCTCCGTGACGTCGACGATGTGGGCTAGGCAGGACCTACACCGTCCGTTGACGCCCACCAACGGCGGATCTAGTGTCAACACTAGCCACCCGTGGCCGGCCAGGCCACCGACCAATCAGGGTTCGGCCAAGGCTGGGACTGCCCGGGGATCGGCTGCTCGTGGTCAACGTCCTGGATCGTTTGAAGGTTCGATCCGTCACCGCTACTGGGGAGTGTGGAAGCTCGATGAGTCAGTACATTGCGTCCATTGATCAAGGCACCACCAGCACCAGATGCATGATCTTCGACAAGGCCGGAGCTGTTATCGCGGTCGATCAGGTGGAGCACGAGCAGATCTTTCCCCGTGCGGGATGGGTCGAGCACAACGCCATCGAGATCTGGGAGAACACCCGCAAGGTGGTCGGGGGCGCCCTCGCCAAGGCCAACCTGAGCTCGTCCAACCTCGACGCGGTAGGCATCACCAACCAGCGCGAGACAGCGCTGGTGTGGGACAAGACCACCGGCCAACCTGTCTACAACGCGATCGTCTGGCAGGACACCAGGACCCAGAAGATCTGCGACGAGCTGGCCGCCATGGGCGGCGGTTCCGACCGCTACAAGGCGAAGGTCGGGCTCCCTCTGGCGACTTACTTCTCCGGCCCCAAGGTGCGTTGGATCCTCGACAACGTCGAGGGCGCCCGCGAGAAGGCCGAGGCAGGTGACCTGCTCTTCGGCAACATGGACACCTGGGTGTTGTGGAACCTCACCGGGGGTGCCGAACACGGCGGAGTGCACGTGACCGACGTGACCAACGCGAGCCGCACCATGCTGATGGACCTCGAGACGCTGTCCTGGGACAGCAGCATCGCTAAGGACATGCAGATCCCCACCTCGATGCTGCCCAAGATCATGTCGTCGTCCCAGGTCTACGGCGAGTGCCAACCGGGCATCCTCAAGGGTGTACCGGTCGCCGGTATCCTCGGTGACCAGCAAGCGGCGACGTTCGGGCAGGCGTGCCTCCAGGTCGGGACCGCGAAGAATACCTACGGCACCGGGAACTTCATGCTGCTCAACACCGGTGAGGAGCAGGTGCCGAGTGCCAACGGGCTGCTCACCACGGTCTGCTACAAGATCGGGGACAAGAAGCAGATCTACGCTCTCGAAGGCTCGATCGCCGTGACCGGGTCGCTCGTGCAGTGGCTGCGAGACAACCTGGGCATCATCAAGTCCGCACCGGAGGTCGAAGACCTCGCGAAGACCGTCGACGACAACGGCGGCGCCTACTTCGTGCCGGCGTTCTCCGGCCTCTTCGCGCCGCACTGGCGGTCCGACGCCCGCGGCGCTCTCGTAGGGCTGACCCGCTATGTCAACAAGGGTCACCTGGCTCGCGCCGTGCTGGAGGCGACGGCGTTCCAGACGCGTGAAGTGCTCGATGCGATGAACGCCGACTCAGGAGTGCCGTTGAAGGAGCTGCGCGTCGACGGTGGCATGGTGGTCAACGAGACCCTCATGCAGTTCCAGGCCGACATCCTCGACGTCGACGTCGTCCGCCCCAAGGTCGCCGAGACGACGGCACTCGGCGCCGCCTACGCCGCCGGCCTCGCGGTCGGGTACTGGGAGAGCGAGGACGACATCACGAACAACTGGGGTGAGGACAAGCGGTGGTCGCCGCAGATGGACGACAAGACCCGTGAAAGGGTCTACCGCAACTGGAAGAAGGCCGTTACCAAGACGTTCGACTGGGTCGACGAGGACGTCGACTGAGCCCGAATCCACCGATGGCCGGCGTCGTGAGCGTCACCAGGGGGTGTGATGTCAAGGCGCCGGCGCGATGGCAGACCGGACGTCTGTCGAGCGTCGGCAACTCAGCCAGCGAGCCCGCATGGTGGCGCGCAACAGGCGGAGAGCGGTGGGTCCGGGTTGAGAGCAGGGCTGAGAGCGGGCGCTCGACGGATTCGCCTGTGGGAGGCAGGGCCGTCGTCGTCTCGCCGCCCGCGGGCGGACCTTCATTTCGCGATCGATGAGTGGAGGTTATGAGGATGGCCCAGCAGGTCAAGGCGGTGGTCGCACGTAGCAAAGGTGCGCCAGTCGAGCTCGTGGAGATCACCGTCCCCGACCCCGGACCGGGCGAGGCCCTGGTCGCTGTTGCGGCCTGCGGGGTGTGCCACACCGACCTGCACTACCGAGAGGGCGGTATCGGCGACGACTTTCCCTATCTGCTCGGGCACGAGGCCGCCGGTACCGTCGAGGCGATCGGCGCCGGCGTCACCGACGTAGCGCCGGGAGACTTCGTGATCCTTAACTGGCGCGCGGTCTGCGGTCAATGCCGCTCCTGTCGGCGCGGCCGCCCGTGGTACTGCTTCAACACGTTCAACGCGACCCAGCGGGCCACCCTCGATGACGGCACCGAGCTGTCGCCGGCCCTGGGCATCGGGGCGTTCGCCGAGAAGTGCCTCGTGCACGCAGGCCAGTGCACGAAGGTCGACCCGCAGACCCCGGCGACCGCCGCTGGGCTGCTGGGGTGTGGGGTCATGGCCGGTCTGGGCGCGGCCATCAATACCGGCGGGGTGGGGCGCGGCGACAGCGTTGCCGTCATCGGTTGCGGCGGAGTCGGATGTGCGGCGATCGCCGGCGCCCATCTTGCCGGTGCCGCCAAGGTCATCGGGATCGACCTCGACGAGCGCAAGCTGGCCACGGCATCCCGGCTGGGCGCCACGCACACCGTCGACGCCAGCAAGAACGACGTGGTCGAGGCGGTGAAGCGACTCACTGGTGGTTTCGGAGCCGACGTTGTGATCGACGCAGTCGGGCGGCCCGAGACCTTCGAGCAGGCGTTCTACGCTCGTGATCTTGCCGGCACCGCGGTCCTGGTGGGAGTGCCCGGCCCGGAGATGCGGCTCGAGCTACCCCTGGCGCACGTGTTCGGGCGCGGTGGAGCGCTGAAGTCGTCGTGGTACGGCGACTGCCTGCCGAGCCGGGACTTCCCGATGCTGGTCGACCTCTACCTACAGGGCCGACTTCCTCTGGACGCCTTCGTCAGCGAGACGATCGATATCTCCGGGGTGGAGGCGGCATTCGCGAAGATGCAGGCGGGCGAGGTGCTTCGCTCGGTAGTCACCTTCTGACCTGCTTCCGCCCGCGACGACCGCCCGCGACGACCCGGCAGCGAGTCGGCGCGGCCGGCACACTCGGCACAGGTGGCGCGGCGGGCGGTAAATAATGACTCCGTGAAGCGGCTGATCTTCGAACCTGAGCACGAAGCGTTCCGCGAGACCTGCAAGGCGTTCTGCGCCAAGGAGGTAGCTCCGCACCACAGCGAGTGGGAGCGAGCGGGCATCGTCCCGCGTGACCTGTGGTTGCGGGCAGGGAGCCTCGGGCTGCTCGGCTTCATGATGCCCGAGCGCTACGGAGGGGCGGGAGTCGAGGACTTCCGCTTCAACGCGGTGTTCAACGAGGAACTGACCAAGATCGGGGCAGGCGGGCCCGGGATGCCGTTGCGCAACGACATCGTGTCCGGATACCTCCTGCACCTGACCACCGCGGAGCAGAAGGAGCGCTGGCTGCCGGGTTTCTGCGATGGCTCGCTGATCAGCGCCATCGCGATGACCGAGCCCGAGGCAGGCTCGGATCTGCAAGGCATCCGTACGACGGCGGTGCGCGACGGGGACTGCTATCTGCTCAACGGCCAGAAGACGTTCATCACCAACGGCATCAACGCCGATCTGGTGGTCGTCGTGGCGAAGACCCCCCTAAACGGGCACCAGGAGATCACCTTGCTGGTGGTCGAGCGCGGCATGCCGGGATTCTCCCGTGGCCGCAACCTGGACAAGATCGGTCTGAAGGCACAAGACACCGCCGAGC
>JBOHDU010000049.1:0-1794 GCA_050700615.1 Nocardioidaceae bacterium | reverse complement strand
ACCCGTAGTCGGCGCCGCCGAGCAGATCCGCGACGCCCTGAGGGACGTCGAGCTTGCCGATCGAGTCACCGACGGCCGGGAAAAGTGCGCCGACCATGACGATCACCAACGCCATGCCGAGCGTCGCGCTCGCCGTCTGCAGGGCGCGCAGGCGAACGGTCATCGCGAAGGCCGCCCGGTTCACGCGCCGGCCTCGTCGCGGTAATAGCGCAGGAAGATCTCCTCGAGGTCGTCCTCGCGGCTGCGGATCTCGCGGACCTCGTAGCGGGCGAGCGCCTTGACCAGCGGGTCGGCGGAGCCCGCGAAGGTGGCGGTCAGGCGCGAGCCCTCAAGCACGGCATCGCGGACGCCCGGGATCGCCTGGATCTCCTGTGCGGTGGGGGCTACGGCGCCGAACTCGACCTCCAGCCGCCGCACCGCAACCTGCCGCAGGTTCTCGAGCGTGTCCAGTGCGACCAGTCGACCACCGCGGAGGATCGCGACCCGGTGGGCTACGCGCTCGACCTCCGAAAGCGTGTGTGAGGAGAGGAACACCGTGCGACCCTGCGCGGCGACCTCGTGCAGCAGGGCGTGGAAGCTCTGCTGCAGAGCGGGTCGAGTCCGGCGATCGGCTCGTCGAGGATCAGCAACTCCGGCTCATGCATGAAGGCCTGGATGAGGCCGAGCTTCTGACGGTTGCCGGTCGAGAGCTGACGCACCGGACGGTCGAGCTGGGCGTCGAAACGCTCCGCCAGCGCGTCGCGGAGACGCAAATCGACGCCCCCGCGCAGCCTCGCCAGATAGTCCAGCACCGCGCCGCCGGTCAGCTTGGGATAAAGAGCCAGGTCGCCGGGCAGGAAGCCTACGCGACGCCGAACCTCGAGGCTGTCGGTGTGGCTGTCGAGGCCGAGCAGCTGCGCCGAGCCGGCGGTCGGCTTGAGCAGGTCGAGCAGCAGCCGCATCGTCGTCGACTTGCCCGCGCCGTTAGGCCCCAGGAAGCCGAAGATCTCGCCGCGCTGGACCTCAAGGTCGAGCTCGAACAGCCCGTGACCGGAACCGAAGTCCTTGGTCAATCCCGCGGCCCGGATCGCGCTTGCCTCACTCATCGCGTATGTCCGGTCGTAGCCCAGTCCAGAGGCTCAGGAAAGTTGGCAGACATGCTGTCCGCAACATACAAGACTTCATCATTGAGTGAACGTTGTGAACACCGATTCGCCGCGGGAACAAGTGAATACGATGTTTGCCCCGTCCAGCAGATGCGGGATGAGCCCCTCGGTGAAGGCGAACGGGAGAGACAGTCGACGCCAAGTTCAACGCCGAGCGCACTTGAAAGCGTCGTCTTCCCCGAACCGGGCCATCCACCGACCCGAACGAATCCCCGCATGGGCTTCACTCTGCCCGATTGGTTCCTTGGATGCTGACGACCCACGGGGTGTAGGCGCCTGCACAACGTTGCCGCCAGCCCGACGCCGATGAGTCTCGCGCTGGTCCCCGGTCTGTACCCACACCGACAACCGCACTGGAGGTCACCGACATGACCGCGACCTACACCTTCGACATCTTCTCCAGCCTCGACGGCTACGGTTCCTACGGTCCCCCGGGTGACTGGGGCGGCTACTGGGGCAAGCAGGGTCCAGAGCTCCTCGAGCACCGCCTCTCCTTGTACGGCGGCGAGCAGCGGATGGTCTTCGGCGCCACCACCTTCCGGGAGTTCGTATCGATGCTTGCCTCGAGCACCGAGGACTCTGAGGTGCGTGACCCCTGGGTCACACGGATGAGGAGCCTGCCGGCGACGGTGGTGTCGTCGACCCTGGA
>JBOHDU010000048.1:0-5203 GCA_050700615.1 Nocardioidaceae bacterium | reverse complement strand
TGCGCGGACAGATGCGCACCGAGATCGCGCGGCTGCAGAAGCGGCTCGGCATCACGACTGTCTACGTCACCCACGACCAGACCGAGGCGATGACCCTCGGGGACCGGGTCGCGGTCCTCAAACGCGGGCTCCTGCAGCAGCTCGGCACGCCGCGTGAGCTCTATGACGATCCGGTCAACCTGTTCGTGGCGGGATTCATCGGGTCGCCGCCGATGAACTTCTTGCCCGCCACGGTCGAGGGCAACTCGGTGACGGTCCCGTTCGGCACCTTCCCGATCCCGCCTGACAAGGCTGCCAAGGCCCGGGGCAAGGAGCTGTTGATCGCTGGCGTTCGTCCCGAGCACTTCGATGACGCGACGGTGATGGAGGCGGGCAAGGTTGCCGCGGGTTCGACGTTCAGGGCCACCGTCGACGTGACCGAGTGGCTCGGCAACGAGGCGTTCGCCTATATCCCCTTCGAGGCACCGCCGGAGGTTCAAGCACAGCTCGAACAGCTCGAGCGGGACCTCGACGGCGAGGCTCTGCGCACCCAGCTGGTCGTCTCGCTCGACTCGGCAAGCCGGGTCGGCAGCGGCGACGAAGCAGAGTTCTTCATCGACACCTCACGGATGCATCTGTTCGACCCGGCGTCGGGCGACAACCTCACCCGTGGAGGTGCCGGGGCAGATGCAGCGACCGAGGGTCCGGACGCAGCCCCGGCTCGTCATCAAGCGGCGGACGATGTCGCCCCCGACGCCTAAGGAGACGTACCGAAGGAGCCCGCCCAGTCCCGGGCGGGCTCCTTCGGTTTCCGTGCCCTCCGACGGTTTTCTTGCCCATGGACCCCGCACCGGCGGTCCGGCCCGTGAGGCCTCGGCTCGAGGGTTGGAATCAGTTGGCGTGGGGTTGCGGCCTAGGGATTCCTCGCCATAGGTCCGGCGAGGGCTACCCGTAACCGGGCAATTTGTCGCCTCAGGCGTCACAACCGTCACATTCTGCCGTGTCGCGTTGCGCTCGGTTCACCTTTGCTTCAGGCTGGTTCCGTCTCCGACCCCCCTGAGGAGTGTTCCTGCGTGCCCGCACGACACCTCGCTCGCCACAAGGCGCCCCGCTCGATCAAGCGATCCCTGGGGCGCTTCGCTGCTGGTACGGCCGCGGGTGTCCCGCTCGGTGGTGCCATCGGAGCCGTTGGGTTCGTCGGCGCAGTGGGCGTGGCCACCGGTGTCGGCGTTCTCACCGCGCACCACGACAAGGCAGCGATCACGGCGGTCAACCACGTCGCGTACTCCGCCGCAGCCCAGCACCCGCTGGCCGCCTCGGCGCGGCAGGCCCTTGCGGCTCACTCCGCCGCCGGCGCGTCGCCGGAAGTGAGCCGCTCGGAGAACCGGCCTCCGGTGCGCGCCACCCAGCGCGCTGTCAAGACGAGCAAGCTGACTGCCGGTGGCCAAGGGGTCTCTGGTGCAGTCACCCGAACCGTGGCGCCGACCGACCCGCGCGCCATCGCCATGTCGCTGCTTCCGAGCTACGGCTGGAGCAGCGACCAGTTCGGGTGCCTCGATGCGATCTGGCAACGCGAGAGCGGGTGGAACCCGTCAGCGCAGAACCCTTACTCCGGCGCTTACGGCATCCCGCAGGCACTTCCCGGCTCGAAGATGGGTGTCTACGGCGGCGACTGGGCCGCAGACCCGACCACGCAGATCAAGTGGGGGCTCGCCTACATTCGCAACAGCTACGGCTCACCGTGTGGGGCCTGGGACTTCTGGGAGACCCACGACTGGTACTGAGCTGAGGCCGGGTCCTGGCCGAGCGTCCGCGACGGTGCCGGGCGGTCGCAAGAACCAGAGCTCACGGGTCGTCAACCGTGCCGTCGAGTCCGGGCGAGGGGGGCCGATCCGGCGGTTGTGCACGGCGTGCTTGCTCTGCTTTGAGCTGCTGCTTGCGCGCCTTCTTGCGGATCTTTTCACGCTCCTCTTCGACGTGGTCCTTACGGTTGACCACCGTCATGACCACCGGTACGCCCAGGACCACGATCGGGAAGGCCGGCCAGAAGTACTCGAACTGCTGCTGGGCCAGGGATGATGCTCCCCAGATGCCGGTCGTCAGGGTGGACACCGAAGCCCATCGGTTGACCAGTCGCCGCGCATGGCGATGCCACGCCCGGTCGGCTTCATCGTCGAGCTCGGCCGATGACAGGTGCAGCACCCGGTCGGGCGCAGTGCCGTCTGTACGCACCAGGTCGGCGACGAGCGGCGGCAGGTCGCCCAAGAGCTTGGCCGACAGCACGGCACGAGCCCGGTCGTCGTACTCCTCGCGGTCGAGCCGGCCGTCGGCATACGCCTCAGCCAGCACCTGCGACACGACATCGCGGTCGTGATCGGATGCCCGTAGCCTGGCGACCGCCGGGTCACGCGGATCGTGGGTCAGGCGAGCCCAGACAGGCTCGGAGGAGGCGGCAGACATCCATTCGATTCTTGCACGGCGAGGGGGCGCCCGACGCGAGACGGCAGCCGCACGGCCGTTCGTCAGGGCCGGGTCATACCGAGCACGTCGAGCGCGTCGTCGAGCTGCTGCTCGGTGAGCGCCCCTGAGTCGACATAGCCCTCGTCGATGACCACCTCGCGGATCGTACGGCGCTCTCGGATCGCGCGCTTAGCGACAGCGGCGGCGTTCTCGTAGCCGATGTAGCGGTTGAGTGGGGTCACGATCGAGGGCGAGGACTCGGCGAGCTGCCGACAGTGCTCGGCGTCGGCCTCGATACCGGCCACGCAGCGATCTGCGAGCAGTCGCGAGACGTTGGCCAGCAGGCGGATCGACTCGAGCAGGTCCGAACCCATCACCGGCAGCATCACGTTGAGCTCGAAGTTGCCCGCCGCACCGGCGAACGCGATCGTCGCGTCATTGCCGATCACCTGGGCGCACACCATCGAAGTGGCCTCCGGGATCACCGGGTTGACCTTGCCCGGCATGATGCTCGAGCCGGGCTGCAGGTCCGGCAGCCGGATCTCGCCCAGGCCGGCACGGGGTCCGGACCCCATCCAACGAAGATCGGTGCAGATCTTGTACAAGCCCACCGCCACGGTGCGGAGCTGGCCGCTCGTCTCGACCAGGCTGTCCCGGCTGCCTTGCGCCTCGAAGTGGTCGCCGGCCTCCGTGAGTGGCAGCTTCGTCAGCTCGGCCAGCACCGCGATGACGCGAGCCGCGAAGCCGGGTGGGGTGTTGATGCCGGTGCCGACGGCCGTTCCCCCCAACGGGAGTGCCGCCAGGCGGGGCAGGCTGTCGGTGATGCGCTCGATCCCGAGACGGACCTGCATCGCGTAGCCGCCGAACTCCTGGCCCAGCGTGACGGGTGTGGCGTCCATCAAGTGCGTTCGGCCCGCCTTGACGATGTCGCGAAACTCGACGGCCTTGGCCTCTAGTGCCGCAGCGAGTCGCTCGAGCGACGGGATCAGCTGACGCGTGACGGCCTGAGTCGCGGCCACGTGGATGGACGTCGGGAAGGTGTCGTTGCTGGACTGGCTCGCGTTGACCTGGTCGTTGGGGTGTATGTCGCGGCCGAGCGCTCGAGTCGCCAAGGTGGCGAGCACCTCGTTGGCGTTCATGTTGCTCGAGGTGCCCGAACCCGTCTGGAAGACGTCGATCGGGAACTCGTCGTCGTGCTTGCCGGCCGCGACCTCGAGCGCGGCGCGTTCGATGGCGGCAGCGACATCCGGCTCCAGGATCTCAAGCTCCCCGTTGACCCTCGCGGCTGCCGCCTTGATGAGTGCGAGCGCATGGATGTTCTCCGGCTCCAAGGGTCGGCCCGAGATCGGGAAGTTCTTCACCGCACGCTGCGTCTGAGCCCGCCAGAGTGCGTCGACCGGCACCTTGACCTCGCCCATCGTGTCGTGCTCGATCCGGTAGTGCTGCGGGGAGTCGGCCGGCTGCGACCCTTTGCCGGAACCGGCCGTTGCGGCCGTCCCCGTCGGCGTAGTGGTGGCGGTCGTGTCGTCGGCTGCTGCGCTCATGCCCCCAACCGTACGACCCCGTACTGGGGCTCGCTGAGCCGGTTCCGCTGGGTGTCAGCGCGCGTGGAGATCAGCTTGGTGCCGAGCGCCACCGCTCAGGACTCAGGGGGTGGGGAGCTGCGGCGGCGCTTGAGTTCGCCACGTCGGCGTTTCGCCTCGATCCGGCGACGTACTGAGTTCTTGGTCGGCTTGGTTGCTCGCCGTCTGGGCGGCGGCGCGGCGATGGCGCTGCGCAGCAGGCGGGCGAGGCGCTCCTCGGCCGCCTCGCGATTCCGTAACTGTGATCGCTCCTCTGCGGCGACCACCGTGAGGACTCCGTTTACCAGCCGGTGGCTGAGCCGCTCTAACGCGCGCTCCCGGAGAAATGGGGACAGCGCCGTGGATCTCTCGATGTCGAAGCTGAGCTCCACCCGTGAGTCGGTGGTGTTGACCGACTGTCCACCCGGGCCGCTCGACCGGGAGAACCGCCACTGCAGCTCGCGTTGTGGCACCACGATGCCAGGACGGATCGTCAGCGGCCCGGGCATGCGCCGAGCCTAATCCGATCAGTGCCCTCCATGAGTCGTCGGTCATGAACACGACCGGACTGAGGGCCTCGTGACAACTAGACCCACGGCAAGGTGGCGCGGTGCCGCCAGTACGCTGCGGGATCCTCGGCGGTTGTGGCCAGAGCTGCCAACTCGTCGACGGTGAGATCCAGCTCGGATGCCTCGAGGTTGCTCGTCAACTGGCTACGAGTCGTGGCTCCCATCAAGGCGATGGTCGCCGGCTGGGCTAGGGCAGCGGCGAGGGCGACCACGTCAACGGAACAGCCGTGCGCCTGCGCCACGCGCAAGATCGTGTCCACGCCCCCGGTGGAACTAAGCTCGGCACTCCCGCGCGGATCGGGTGGACGGCTGCCGTGACGGGGCGTTTCCAACCTCGGCTGGCCGATTCCGCGCTCGGTGAGGCGCCCGTTCGCCACCGTCTCCTTGAATGTGACGTGCCAGCCCGCGGCGAGCAGTTCGGTCAGCGCCGGCCCCGCTGACTGCTCGAAGAGGTTCCACGTCGACTGGACTGCCCTGAACGGCCCCGACGCTCCGAGCGCGAGTGCTGCGCGGATGACCTGCGCCTGCTGCGGGCCGCTCGTCGAGAAGCCGACCCGCACACCGGTTGCCGCAAGCTCGGCCAGGGCGTCGAGGAGTGGCCGGTCGCCCAATGCCGTGTTCTCGGGGGTGAGG
>JBOHDU010000047.1:0-5514 GCA_050700615.1 Nocardioidaceae bacterium | reverse complement strand
ACCCCCGCCTCGCTGAGGTGCTTGGCGATGCGTCTGCCCTGCGCAGCGGAGAGCCCGGCCGCCTTGCATGCCGCGCGAACCTGCTCCGGGGACACCCGTCCGGAGTGCTGCGCATCAGCGACCAGCTGCTGAACCGGAGGACGGGAAAGCAATGACTCGGGCAAAGTGCGGGACGTGCTCGATGACACGAACAACCTCTCGTAGATGGCTCAGGGGCGCGGCGAAGGCCGGTCACGTCAAGACGCCGCGGTGTCTATTGTGACACGAATGGACCTGCGCTCAAGTCGGGCCCTGGTGCCTGGACAGCGAATCCGCGATCACCCCGAGGGCGTGGGCGAGCTCTGCATCCGTCGGCCCACCGTAACCGATCACAATGCCGCTGCAGGAAGCGGTCCGGCAGTACTCGCGCAGCGACGAAAGCTCGATCCCTGCCGCACGCGCCTCCGTGACGACCGCGTCAGCGACCGCCGGCGCGAGCCGGACCGTGAGGTACATGCCGGCCGGGCTTGCCTGCAGGTCGCCGTGGCCGGCGAGCCGCTGCACGACGAGCCGACCGCGCTCTGCGTAGACCCGCCGGGCGGCCCGGACGAGCCGGTCGACGTACCCCTCGCGCAACATGGTGACGAGCGCGCGTTGCACCGGCCACGACGGGTGGTCGTGCCGGGCGGCCCGACGCTCCGCGATGTGCTCGATCAGCGCGGGATCTGCCACCAGCCAGCCGATGCGCAGCCCTGGCTGCAGCATCTTCGAGGCGGTTCCGAGGTAGGCGACCCGCTCCGGGTCGAGGCCGGCCAACGCCGGCATCGGAGCCACGTCGTAGCGGAACTCGGAGTCGTAGTCGTCCTCGATGACGTAGGCGCCCCTGCGGCGCATCTCCTCGAGCAGGACCAGCCGGCGGTTGACCGGCATGGTGACCCCCAACGGATGCTGATGTGCTGGCGTCACGTAGACGGCGGCGACGGGGGCTGGGACAGCGCGCAGCGCGGCGACATCGATGCCGTCCTGGTCGAGAGGCACGTCGACGAGGTCTCGGCCGGCGCACCGCACGATCTCGGCTGCCGCGCGATAACCCGGGTCCTCGACCGCTACCGCGCCGGCCGGGAGCACGTCGAGCAGCAGCGTCAGCGCGTGCGTCGTGCCGTTCGTGACCAGCACCTGGTCCGGGCTGCACGCGAACCCGCGTCGTCGCGCGACATAGCTCGCAACCTGGGTGCGCAGCTCCCACAGCCCGGCCGGGTCGGGGTAGCCCGCGGGCATCCGAGCCGCGGCCACGTCGCGCCAGGCGCGTCGCCAGCTTTCTGGTTGCCGCTCGTCGACGTACGGCGTGCCGGTGTCGAGCCGGATCGGCGCCGACCTGTGCCGGTGGAGTTCGGGATCCCGGCGGGCGGCCGTCGCCGGTACGAGGCGCTCGGCCGAGCCGAGGCGGTCCATCGGGTGTGCCCACAGCTTGGTCACGAACGTGCCGGCACCGCGCTTGGCCTGCACCCAGCCCTCGGCGACCAGCTGGTCATACGCCTGCTCGACCACCGAACGCGACACCCGGAGTTCAGCTGCGAGCGCGCGAGTGCTGGGCAGCCTGGTGCCGGCGGTCAGGGTGCCTGCCGCGACGAGGCCCCGAACCTGGGTGGCCAGTTGCACTGCGAGCGGCGGACCGTCGCCACGGCTCAGCTGGACGGCGACCGTGGGCGCATCTCGCGTCAAAGTGTCCTACTCAATCTGCCGGGAATTGGACGATCACAGCATGCCACTCTTCGAGGAGACTGGTGCCATGACCAGTCCCTTGTCACCGACCGCACGCACGCAGGTCCGCCGTAGTCGGGAGCGGGGACTCGTCGACCGTCGCGCGCTCTTCGACCTGCTCGCGACCGGTCTGGTCTGCCACCTCGGTGTGGTGATCGACGGCGCCCCGAGGGTGCTGCCGACGGCATACGCGGTCGACCAGCACGGCCCCGACCGCGGCGGCACGCTCTATCTGCACGGCTCGGTCGCTGCTCGGTCGCTGCTCGCCTCCGCCGACAGCGAGCTGTGCGTGACGGTCACGATCGTCGACGGCCTGGTCCTGGCGAGGTCAGGCTTCCACCACTCGATGAACTACCGCTCGGCGGTCGTGATGGGGCGCGGACGGCTGGTCGACGACGCCGACGAACGACTGCATGCGCTGGATCTGGTCGTGGACCACGTCGTGCCTGGCCGGGCGGCGACGATGCGCGCGCACACCCGCAAGGAGCTGGCCGCAACCATGGTCGTCGCGCTGCCGTTGCACGAGGCCTCGGTGAAGGCACGCACCGGAGGGCCCATCGACGAGCCGAGCGATGTGGCGAGCGGCGTCTGGGCAGGCGTACTGCCGCTCGCGGTCACGGCAGGGGACCTGCTGACCGACGCCGAAGCGGCCGGGGTGACACCGCCGGAAGACGTCCGGCGGCGAGCCGCGGTCCTACGCCCCAACCCTGCCGGTGGACCGCCCGCGGCGGACTGAGCACGCCCCCCACGAACGCTGGTGGTCGTGACCGCTAGCGCTTGCTCTTGGCTGCCTTGGCTGCGGCCTTCTGCTCCGTCTTGAAGGCGCGCACCTTGTCGAGCGTCTCCGGACTCCGCACGTCGGCCACCGAACGGAACGAGCCGGGCTCGGCGTAGACCCCCGCGGCCTGCTCCCAACCCGCCGGCGCAACCCCGAGCTGCTTGCCCAGCAAGGCGACGAAGATCTGCGCCTTCTGGCTGCCGAACCCGGGCAGCGCCTGAACCCGTTTCAACAGCTCATCCCCCGAGTCAGCGCTCTCCCACAGCGTGGCGGTGTTGCCGCCGTAGGACCTGACGATCTGTCGAGCCAGCTCCTGGATGCGCCCGGCCATCGCCTGCGGAAAGCGGTGAACCGCAGGAGGGGTCGCGCACGCCGCGGCGAACTCCTCGGGCGGCGCCTCGGCGATCGCCTCGGGATTCAGGGTGCCGAACCGGTCGAGGATCTTCGCCGGGCCGGCGAACGCCCGCTCCATCGGGAACTGTTGGTCGAGCATCATGCCGACGACAAGTGCGAACGCGTTGGTGGACAGCACCTCGTCGGCGGCCTCGTCCTGGGCGATCCGGAGACTCATGCGCCCGCCTTCACCGCGAGGACAGGGCACGGCGCGTCGAGCAGCACCCGCTGCGCGTTGCTGCCGAGGATCAGCTTGCCGACGGGCGACCTCCGCCGAAGCCCGATGACGATCAGGTCGGCGGCGACCTCCTCGGCTACGCCGACGAGATCCTCGGCGGGGTCGAACCCGCGAACCAGCTGCCGGACCTCGTGCTGCACCCCCGCCTCCCGCAGCTCGGAGCGGACCTCCTCGAGCTGAGCCTCAGCCTTCATCGCATCATCGCCCTCGAACTCGCGTCCGCCGCGGTGGGAGTTGACGACGACCAGGCTCGCCCGCTTCAGCTTGGCCTCCTCGGCCGCCAAGCGCAGGGCGGCACGGCCCTCGGCCTTCGGGACGTAGCCAACCACGATGACTCCCATCGACCCTCCTCGTCGCCGTGCGTGTGCTGAACGCTACCCGACGCAGCCGAGTCTGGGCGAGGCACAGCCGACGGTGCGTGCTGTAGTGGGGGCACTTGGCACCAGAGCGCCGACGCTCATGCAGTGGCCGCCGGAGGCCCGATCTGCTCACGCGAGCGGCCACTCGTGCACCGGAACGTTGTCGTGCATGTGCGGAGCGTAGATCCGCAGCACCTCCCGGAGGGCGTCCGAACGACCCAGGCCGGTGCGTTCGACCACCCTCGCCAGGGCCTGGCTCAGCCAGCTCGAGCCATTGACACCGGCGAGGCAGCGACGCTCGATGACACCCAACAGCCGGTCCCGCTCGGCCCGGTCGACCTGCCAGCTCTCCAGCCCCTCGCTGGCCTTCGCCAGCAACCGGCGCACGACAAGCTCGGCGGCCGAGACCGAGCCGATGCCCGGCCAGTAGACCTGGGCATTGATGCCGTCCCTCGCGCCATTGTGAAAATTCTCCTCGGCGGCGCTGAACGACATCTGCGACCAGACCGGACGCTCGTCGTCGGCCAGCGAACGCACCAGCCCGAAGTAGAACGCCGCGTTGGCCATCATGTCGATGACCGTCGGGCCGGCCGGAAGCACCCGGTTCTCAACCCTCAGGTGCGGCACGTCGTCGACCACGTCGTAGACCGGTCGGTTCCAGCGATAGATGGTCCCGTTGTGCAGCCGGAGTTCGTCGAGCCTCGGCGTGTGGCCTCCGTCGAGCACGGCAACAGGGTCCTCGTCCTCGACGATCGGCAGCAGTGCGGGGAAGTACCGCACGTTCTCCTCGAAGAGGTCGAAGATCGAGGTGATCCAGCGCTCCCCGAACCAGACCCTAGGCCGCACCCCCTGCACCTTGAGCTCCTCGCTCCTGGTGTCGGTGGCCTGTTCGAACAGTGCGATCCTGGTCTCCGCCCAGAGCTCCTTGCCGAACAGGAACGGGGAGTTGGCCCCTACGGCGAGCTGGATTCCGGCGATGGCCTGGGATGCGTTCCAGATGGCCGGGAACTCCTCCGGACTCACCTGTAGATGCAGCTGCATCGAGGTGCAGGCGGCCTCCGGAATGATCGAGTCCGACGTGACATGCAGCTGCTCGCGGCCGGAGATCGCGATCTCGAGGTCCTCTCCGCGGGCCGCGAAAATCTGGTCGTTGAGCAGCTGGTAGCGAGGGTTGGCCGAGATCGTGTCGAGCCGCATGTGGTGCTCTTGGAGGGTGGGCAGGATGCCCACCATGATCATCTGGGCTCCGACGACCTGGGCCTTCGCCTCGGCAGCGTTCAGGCTGTCTCGTACGTTCTGCTCGTAGGCCGAGATGCCGCCGCCGGACAGCTGGCGTGGCTGGACGTTGATCTCGAGGTTGAACTGCCCGAGCTCGGTGACGAAGTTCGGGTCGGCGATGGCCTCAAGGGCCTGTGCATTCTTCATCGCCGGGTCGAACCTCTCGTCGACCAGGTTGAGCTCGACCTCGAGACCGGTCATCGGCCGCTCGAAGTCGAACCGCGATTCCCGGAGCATCCGAGCGAAGACGTCGAGACAGCGCCGGACCTTCTCGCGGTGTCGGGTTCGATCCTCGCGAGTGAACTCTGTGCCCTCGATGTCCTTGCCCACCCGCGACCTCCTGGCCCAACGCCGCAAGACGATGCGTATGTCGAAGTAGTCGTCCCGCCCCCCAGCCTGCCGCTCGCGGCCGCTCCCCGCCACCGGGCTCAGAGATCGGCTGCCTCGCGGCACGTCACGCCGGGTTCACCCCGGCGTCCGACCCGGCCCGGAGCTCTTCGGCATCGAGCGCCAGGCGGTCGGCGGCACCGCGGACGCGAGCAGGTCCCGGATCAGCCTGGCCATCGAGTAGTCACCGCTGACACCGAGCGTGTGCTCGACGGCGTGGGAGGACAGCACGCCACGGCCGTCGAGCCATGCGGCGAAGGCGGTCAGGGAGCCGACCGGAGCCAGCATGTTGTCGGGAACCGAGCGCATCACGCATCGCCACAGCTGGAAGTGCTTTGCCG
>JBOHDU010000046.1:0-2317 GCA_050700615.1 Nocardioidaceae bacterium | reverse complement strand
TCCCGAGACGGTGCGGTTCGTGCCGGTCGACCTCGAGCGGCCGACGCTGTGGGAGAGCCTGCGCACGGCTGGCTTCGATGATGCGAAACCGGTGTTCTTCAACATGCTGGGTGTCGTGCCGTACCTGGCGCGCGAGACCGTGCTCGCGACGTTGAGCGCGGTGGCCGGGCTGACGGGAGGCACCGAGGTTGTCTTCGACTACCCGAACCCGAACGAGGAGCTGCCTGCTGAGCAGCGTGCCGAGCGCGAGCTCAGCGCCGAGGGAGCGGCGGCGATCGGCGAGCCCTGGCTGAGCTACTTCGCCACCGACGAGCTGCACGACCGGCTGCGCGCGGCCGGCTTCGCGACCATCGAGGATCGCGGCCCGGACGCGCTCGTGGCTCGCTACCTCGGCCGACCGGCACGGGATGCCCGACCTGCGGGCGGCCACGTCGTGCGCGCTGCGTTGGGGCCTGGCTGAGGGCGCTGGACTGTCAGTCCGCCGGGCTGCGCGAGACGGCGCCTTCGCGTAGGGCCGTCTCGACGTTGTGCTCGCCCGGTGAGCCGAGCTTGAGGTGGTTGAAGAACAGGTTGAGCACGAAGACGATGATCACGGTCGCGGTGATGCTGGAGCCGAAGATGATCTGCACGTCGTTGGGGAAGTTCGCGTAGAACGCGGGCTGCACGACGGGGATCAGGCCGATGCCCAGGGACACGGCGACGACGATCAGGTTGCGGTTGCCGCTGAAGTTGACCCGCTGCAGTGTGCGGATGCCGACCGCCGACACCATCGCGAACATCACCAGGGCCGCGCCACCCACCACCGGACCGGGGATGTTGGCGATGATCTCCCCGAGCTTCGGGATCAGGCCGAGGAGCACGAGTACGACGCCGGCCACGCTGACCACCCACCTGCTACGCACCCGTGTCATGCTCACCAGCCCGACGTTCTGCGCGAACGCGGTGTCGGGGAAGGAGTTCATGAAGCCACCCAGGAGCGCCGAGAACCCGTCGGTGGCCAGACCGCGTGCGATGTCGGCATCGGTCACATCCTTGCCGACGGCCTCGGCGACAGCGAGCATGTCGGCCGTCGACTCGGTGTAGGTCACGAGGATCACGATGCACATGGAGATGATCGCGGCGGCATTGAACTCCGGGTGTCCGAAGTGCAGCGGGGCGGTCAGCCCGAACCAGTGCGCGTCGCCGACAGCGGAGAAGTTCGTCATGTTCAGAGGGATCGCCACGGCCGTCCCGATGACGAGTCCGAGCAGCACGGCCACCTGGCTGACGAATCCGGAGAAGAACCGGTTGAGCAACACGATGAAGAGAACGACGCCGCCTGCCAGGGCGAGGTTCTTCAGCGGGGCAGTGGGTGCCTGATTGGAGATAAGCCCGGCTCCGGCGCCGATCAGCGACAAGCCGATGACGGTGATGACGGTGCCCGTGACCAGCGGCGGAAAGAAGCGGAGAACTTTCGAGAACGGCTTCGCTACCAGCAGACCGAAGACCCCGGAGCAGATCATTGCGCCGTACATGGTCTGGAGTCCGTACTTCGACCCGATCAGGATCATCGGCGTTACGGCGGTGAACGTGGCACCCGCGACGACGGGAAGTCGGACGCCGAAGATCTTCCAGATGCCGACCGACTGCATGGTCGTCGCGACTCCGGCGACGAGCAGGTCGGCGTTGACCAGGAGCCCGATGGTCTTCGCGTCCAGATGGAGAGCAGCGGAACCGTGATACACCCGGCGTACATGACCAGCACGTGCTGGACACCGAGTGGGACCAGCCGTTCGATCGGCGGAACCCGGTCGACGGGATGTACCTCGGTGGGGCCTGGACCGGCGGTCGACGTTTCCAAGTCGCTCATGTGCCGAAGGTTAGGACCCATGCGGTCGGCAAACGCGGCAGATTCGTAACGCGACACGCAGAGAGATCGCGGTCGCTCGACACCACTAGGGTTTGGCGACATGGGATATGACGTGCAGGCGGTTCGACGGCAGTTTCCGGCCCTGGCGGAGGGCGCAGCGCACTTCGACGGCCCCGGCGGATCGCAGGTGCCCCAGGTGGTCGCCGACGCGGTCGCCGGAACTTTGGTGTCAGCGATCGCCAACCGCGGCACCGTGACGGCGGCCGAACGCCGGGCTGACGACGTCGTCGTGGCCGCCCGTTCCGCCATGGCCGACCTGCTCGGCGCTGACCCGGGCGGGATCGTCTTCGGCCGCAGCATGACCCAGCTGACCTACGACTTCTCCCGGGCGCTGGCCAAGGCATGGGGGCCGGGTGACGAGGTAGTCGTGAGCCGGCTGGACCATGACGCCAATGTGCGGCCCTGGGT
>JBOHDU010000045.1:0-3015 GCA_050700615.1 Nocardioidaceae bacterium | reverse complement strand
GGCCCGGATGGTCTCGGCGCCGGCGTCCAGGCCCTTCTTCGACAGGTCCTTACGCAGCCTGATGATCTGGTCCTCGAGGTCCAGGCTGATCGCGTGGGGGCTGGTGTGGGGTCTTCGCGAACGTGGCGTGAACGCGGCCTCGCCCTCGGCCTCGTAGCGTTTGACCAGCTGCTGGACCCAGTAGCGAGAGATCTTGTAGTCGCGGGCGACCTCGCTCTTGGACCGACCCTCGACCGTGACCGACGTGATGACGAGCTCCGCGAGCGACATACCGCACCTCCACGCTAGGTGCCAACCATGTCGCGGGACAGGTGCCAACTATGTCGAGAACTCCGACACTGCCGGGCGCGCCCAATCGTGCAGTTCTACAGCCACCACGAAGCAGAAATCCGGGTAGGGGTTGGCGGGCCGGCTGACGTAGGTTTGGGCACGAGAGGAGACCACATGACGTCTGACGACAAACCGAGCGCATACTCCGCACCCACGGAGGCCGCCACCTTGACCACCGAAGACCTGAGCCGGATGAGCAGCGAGTTCGAGGCGACGCCTCACAATCGGCTGATGCAGAACGCGGTCGCGACGACCACCGTCGACTCCGTCGCGCTGGACCGAGCGATCGTCACCAGCATCGATCGCACAGTTTCCAACCTGTTGACCGACAGGGCGGTGACCAATCAGGAGAAGAGCGGGCGCTGCTGGCTGTTCGCCGGCACCAACCTGCTCAGAACCGGTATCGCCCAGAAGCTGGGAGTGAAGGACTTCGAGCTGTCGCAGAACCACCTTCTCTTCTGGGACAAGCTCGAGAAGGCCAACCACTTCCTCGAGGCGATCATCGAGATGAGGGCGCGCGAGGACGACGATCGCACCGTGGCGCACCTGCTCTCCGACCCGATCGGCGACGGCGGCCAGTGGAACATGTTCGTAGCGCTCGTCGACAAGCACGGGCTGGTTCCCAAGTCGGCGATGCCCGAGACCGAGTCGTCATCCAACACGCACGCGATGAACCGCTCCCTGTGCCGGCTGCTGCGCAAGACGGCACGTGATATGCGCGCCCAGGCCGCGGCCGGCGATGACGTCGAACAGCTTCGCAAGACCAAGGACATTGCTGTCTCCGCGGCTCATCGCATCCTCACGATCCATCTGGGGACCCCGCCAACGGAGTTCTTCTGGCAATGGACCGACGACGACAAGGGCTTCCACCGCGACGGGACCATCACCCCGCAGCAGTTCGCGAAGAGCTACCTCTCGATTCCGCTCGACGAGTACGTCTGCGTCGTCCATGACCCGCGGGACACCAGCCCCCGTGGGCGGATCTACACGGTGCAGTACCTCGGCAATGTGGTCGGCGCACCCAGTGTCACCTACCTGAACGTCGAGATCGACCAGCTCCGCGACCTCGCGCAACAGGCCATCGTCGGTGGCGAACCGGTGTGGTTCGGCTGCGACACCGGCAAGATGAGCAACGGCGAACACGGCATCTGGGACGCCGGTTTGTATGACTACGACGGCGTCTACGCCACCGAGCTGGGGATGACCAAGGCCGACCGGCTTGTCTACCACGACTCACTGATGACACACGCGATGCTCTTCATCGGCGTGGACGTCGTCGATGGCTCGCCGCGCAAGTGGCGGGTCGAGAACAGCTGGGGAGACGAGCGGGGCGACAAGGGCCTCTGGACCATGAACGACAACTGGTTCAGCGAGCACGTCTTCGAGATCGCCGTACGCCGGGGCGCACTCTCGCCCCAGCTGCAGGCAGCCCTCGACAGCGAGCCGACGGTGCTCCCTGCCTGGGATCCGATGGGTGCACTGGCCCGCTGACGGCGGTCACCTGCGGCGCCCTCCACCCGACAGCACGACGCCCTCAGACGAGCGGCAGCTCCTTCTGAGGGCGTCGTCGAACGGACTGACTACCGGCCCCGGGTCAGGGCTTGTTCTTGGCGGCGGCCTGGATGGTCGAGGCGAGCGCGGTTGGGTTGAGCAGGACCGTGCTCTGGACCGGGTTGCCGTCGATCAGCACGGTCGGGGTCGTCAGTCCCTGGCTCATCACCGGCGACTTCGATGCAGCCAACGTCGCACTGGCAGTCCAGTTGTTGAACGTGCCGTTGTTGATGCAGTTCGCGACCGCTGTGCTACCGGCTCCGGCCTGCTTGGCGTAGGTGACGAGCTGGCTGTTGGGCAGCCCCGCAGACTGCTCCGCCGGCTGGTGCTGGTAGAGCAGGTCGTGGAACTTCTTGAACGTGTCGGAGTTCGTGTAGTTGACAACGCACGCCGCAGCGTTGAGCGCCCGGGTGGAGTAGTTGGTCGACGACTCCTGGTCAAGGAAGGCAATCGGCCGGTACTGGACGCTGAGCGTTCCGTTGTCGATGTACTTGCTCACCGTAGCGCCACTCGTCGACTCGAACTGCTCACAGAACGGGCACTGGAAGTCTTCGTAGGCGACCATCTTCACCGGTGCGGTTGACTTGCCGACCACGATCCCGTAGCTCGAGGTCGTGCCGCTCACGGTTTGGCTGGCGACCTGCTTCGGGGACTGATGGTTCTTGATCAGGACGACCGCACCGACCACGATCACGATGACGGCAACCACACTGGCCGTGATGACGAGGGCGCGACGACGACGCTCAGCGGTCTGCTGCTGGCGCTGCATCTCGGCAACGCGAGCAGCGGCAGCCGTACGCCTGTCAGCGTCGCGTTGCTTGTTCGTCTTCGTCATCGCGTGAGTCCTTCGGGGTAGGGGTGGAAGCTACTTCCAAGGGCGGGAGTATCACCGCGTCGAGGGAGAGTTTGCTGCGTGGCCACAGGCACAAGAGCGCCGATAAGATTAACAGACCGACATCTCGGGCAATCTCCCAAGGATATTGCGATGTTGCGTTGGCACTGGCCCCTCCGCCGCCGAAGCAGCCACACTCGATCCGGATGCCGCGAGCCCACACCGAGGCGATCCCGATGATGAAGGCCAGAAGGAGGAGAGCCGACAAAAAAGAGACGAAGCGCAGCCCGAGCCCAAGCACG
>JBOHDU010000044.1:0-2161 GCA_050700615.1 Nocardioidaceae bacterium | reverse complement strand
GTGCCCAGGATCTCCCGGGCCCAGTCGATGGACGCGCTCAGCTCCCAGTCCTTGGTGGCCGGGTATCGGTGCGCGATCGTGGCGGCCGGGCGGCTGCGCCGATTCTTCCCGTTGAACATGACCGCCGCCGGAACGGTCCCCCCGGCCGAGGTGGTGGTGCTGGGCGCGGGCGTTGCGGGCCTGCAGGCCATCGCAACGTGTCGGCGACTTGGCGCCGTGGTCAGGGCGTACGACGTCCGGGCGGCGGCAGCGGAAGAGATCCGCTCCATGGGCGCCACGGCTATCTCTCTCGATCTCGACACTCTCGAAGGTGCGGGAGGCTATGCGCGCGAGATGAGCGAGGATCGAGCGGCCCGCCAACAGGAGCTGCTGACGCCGTTCATCGCCGCTGCGGACGCGTTGATCACGACCGCAGCCGTCCCGGGTCGGCAGGCTCCGCTGCTGGTCACATCCGGCATGGTGGAGCAGATGAAGCCGGGGTCGGTGGTCGTCGATCTCGCGGCCGAGACCGGCGGAAACGTCGAAGGCTCCGTCGCCGGCAGTGTGGTGGCCGTGGGAGGTGCGCAGGTCTGGGGCGGCCTCAACGTTCCGGCTCAGATGCCCGGGCCCGCGAGTCGGCTCTATGCGCAGAATCTCGTCAACATCCTCACCCTGATGACGGGAGACGACGGCTTCGCCCCCGACTTCGACGACGAGATCGTCGCGGGCACCTGTGTGACTCATGCCGGCCAGGTAACGCACGGTCCGACCCGAGAGCTGCTGGAGGGCGTCGATGAGTGAACCGGTGGTGTGGCTGACCTTCTTCGTGCTCAGCATCTTCGTCGGCATAGAGGTCATCTCCAAGGTGTCCTCGACGCTCCACACGCCCCTGATGTCCGGCGCCAATGCGATCCATGGCGTCATCCTCGTCGGCGCGATCCTGGTGACCGGGCTCGCCAACTCGGCAGCGGTCGTGGCCGTCGGGCTGGTCGCGGTCGTGCTGGCCTCGATCAACATGGTCGGCGGCTTCGTAGTCACCGACCGGATGCTGGAGATGTTCCGCGGACGCAAGCGAGAGACTCGGGATCGTTGATGCCGACCTGGGCACAGCTCACCTACCTGATCGCAGCCGTCTGCTTCATCCTGGCTCTGAAGGGGTTGTCGTCGCCGAAGACGGCACGTACCGGCAACCTCGTCGGCGCGGCTGGTGCAGTGCTGGCGACAGTCACGGTGTTCTTCGCCCAGCATCTGCACCACCTGGCGCTGATCCTCATCGCCATTGCCCTCGGCACGGTGATCGGCTTCGTCGGGGCCCGGCGGGTCCAGATGACGCAGATGCCTCAGCTGGTCGCGATCTTCAACGGTGTCGGTGGCGGCTCTGCCGCGCTGGTGGCGCTGCTGGAGCTGCACGAGGTGATCAGCTCCGGTGGCGCCTCGAGCGAGGCGAAGTTCAATCTGGCGGCGACGGCGTTCACGATCTTCGTCGGGACGATCAGCTTCGCCGGCTCGATGGTGACGTTCGCCAAGCTCCAGGAGCTGATGACGACCCGGCCGGTGCTCTTTCCCGGCTTGCCGATCGCCTTCGGAGGCTCGCTACTAGCCGGGGTCGTGCTCGCCGTGGTCCTCGTCGTACATCCGGCAATGTGGTCGGGGGTGGTCCTGGCCCTGCTCGGCCTGCTGCTCGGCCTGCTGCTCGTGCTGCCGGTGGGCGGCGCCGACGTCCCGATCGTGATCTCGCTGTTGAACGCGTTCACCGGGCTCACGGTCGCCGCTGGGGGATACGTCCTCGGGAACACGCTGCTTCTGGTCGCCGGCACGTTGGTGGGCGCGTCCGGTACGTTCCTGACCAAGCTGATGGCAGGGGCGATGGGCCGGTCCTTGCCGAACATCTTGTTCGGCGCGCTCAAGGGTGGCTCGACCCTGGGCGCCGGTGTGGCCTCCGACCGACCGGTCCGCTCGGGTAGCCCTGAGGACGTCGCGATCCTGCTCGCCTACGCGCACCGGGTCATCATCGTGCCGGGCTACGGGCTTGCCGTCGCGCAGGCCCAGCACAGCCTGCGCGAGCTCGTGGACCTGCTTATGGACCGCGGGATTGCAGTCGACTACGCTATCCACCCGGTCGCCGGCCGGATGCCAGGCCACATGAACGTGCTGCTGGCGGAGGCGCAAGTGCCGTATGAGC
>JBOHDU010000043.1:0-2747 GCA_050700615.1 Nocardioidaceae bacterium | reverse complement strand
GTGGCCGACGGGCCGACGATTCTCGGCGTCATCGAACTGAAGGACGTGGTCAAGCAGGGCATCCGCGAGAAGTTCGACGAGATGCGCCAGATGGGCATCCGCACCGTGATGATCACCGGCGACAACCCTCTGACCGCGGCGGCCATCGCCCAGGAGGCCGGCGTCGACGACTTCCTGGCCGAGGCCACCCCCGAGGCCAAGCTCGACCTCATCCGCGCCGAGCAGGACTGCGGGAAGCTCGTCGCCATGACCGGCGACGGGACCAACGACGCGCCCGCACTGGCCCAAGCCGACGTGGGCGTGGCCATGAACACCGGGACAACCGCAGCCAAAGAGGCCGGCAACATGGTCGACCTCGATTCCAACCCCACCAAGCTCATCGACGTGGTCGAGATCGGCAAGCAGCTCCTCATAACCCGCGGCTCGCTCACCACCTTCTCGATCGCCAACGACGTGGCCAAGTACTTCGCCATCATCCCGGTCCTGTTCGTGGCCACCGCCCAGGCGCTCAAGCCGCTGAACGTCATGCGTCTGCACAACGCCCACAGCGCCGTGCTGTCCGCGGTCATCTTCAACGCCCTGGTCATCGTGGCCCTCATCCCCCTGGCCTTGCGCGGGGTGCGCTTCAGAGCCGCGTCCTCACAGGCGATCCTGCGCCGCAACGTCTTCATATACGGGGTCGGCGGGATCATCACCCCGTTCATATTCATCAAGCTCATCGACCTCGTGCTCGTCGCCTTGCACGCCTACTGATGGCTGCGTACTCACCGATAGAGGCCCCCTAATGCTCGATCATCTGCGCCGCTCCTTCGTCCTCGCCCTCCTCTGCTTGATCTTCACCGGGTTCGTCTACGCCTTCGCCGGTACCGGCGCCGCCCAGCTGCTGTTCAAACATCAAGCCGACGGGTCCATCACCGCCAACGGGTCCACCCTGGTCGGCCAGAACTGGGCCGCCACCAAGTGTCCCGGCCACCCCGACGGCAGCTGCGTGTTCCACGGCCGCCCCGACGACACCGGACCGTACGCCGCGTCCAATACCCAGTCCGGTGGCGACAACCCGTTGGTCGCCAACGGCTTGAGCGGCAGCTCGGGTGCCACCAACCTCGGACCCCGCTCGCAGCTGCTGCTCACCAACACCCAGCAACTGGTCGCCTACTGGAAGGGGCTGGGCGTAGATCACCCCACCCCTGACCTGGTCACGACGTCGGGCAGCGGGCTCGACCCCGACATCACCCCCCAGGACGCCACCGTCCAGATCCCCATGGTCTCGGCCGCCACCGGCATCCCTGCCTCCACTCTCGCCGCCCTTATAAGGAACGAGACCCACAACGCCGAGCTGGGCTTCCTGGGCAGCAAGTACATCGTCGTGCTCCAGCTCAACGAAGCACTCGCCAAGCTCCCATGAGCCCAGACCGCCCATGACCGGGGACGGATTCACCGAATCACGCTGCTGGGGTGGGCGGCCCGTAGCCCGCCAAATCGCCGCCGCCGAGCCGAGAAGCCGGGTCGTGGTGACCGGCGTGATCTGCTCGACCGAGGTCACAGCCGAACACGGCCCGGCCTCGTACGCATGCGTCATCGATGACGGTACCGGCGAGCTCGGCCTGCTCTTCCTCGGCCGGCGCGGCGTGGCCGGAATGGTCGTCGGTACCCGCTGTACCGTTGAAGGCACGGCCAACCTGGAAGGCAGCCGGCTCGTGGTATGGAACCCGCTCTACCGCATCGAGCCGTCCGAGCGGTGCGGAGAACCCTCGGAATGAGACGGGCGACATGAGCGAGCACAGCCGGGTCACCGATTCCGAAGGGACCGACGAAGGCGTCAGTCGGGCCGCGTCGCGCGACGACGCCACCGACGTAGTCGAGGCGGCCGGCCACTTTCGCATCTACCTAGGGGCCGCGGCCGGGGTCGGAAAGACCTACGCCATGCTCAACGAAGGCCACCGACGAAGCCAGCGAGGCACCGATGTCGTCATCGGCTTCGTGGAATGCCACGGACGGCCCCTCACAGAGGAACGCTGCAACGACCTCGAAATCGTCCCCCGGGCCGTCATCGACTACCGCGGCACCCGCTTCGAAGAGATGGATCTCGACGCCGTGCTGGCCCGACATCCCAAGGTGGCCCTCGTCGACGAACTGGCCCACACCAACGTCCCCGGATCACGCCACACCAAACGCTGGGAAGACGTCATGGAGATTCTCGACGCCGGCATCGACGTCATCACGACAGTCAACATCCAACACCTCGAGAGCATCGCCGACGCGGTAGAGCGAATGAGCGAAGCCAAGGTCCGCGAGCGGGTACCAGATTGGGTGGTGCGAAAGGCCGACCAGATAGAACTGGTCGACTCCTCCCCCGAAGCACTCCGAAGGCGGATGCTGCACGGCAACATCTACCCCAAAGCCAAAGTCCCCCAGGCTCTCACCCACTTCTTTCGCACCGACAACCTCATCGCCCTACGAGAGTTGGCACTCCGCTTCCTGGCCGACGAAACCGAAGAGGAACTGCTCGAACACCTCCAGCGTCACCGCACCGAGGTCCTCTGGGAAACCAGCGAACGCATCCTGGTCGCCGTAACCGCCGCGCCCGGCACCGACACCATCGTACGACGAGCGGCCCGGATGGCCGCCCGTATCAAGGCCGACCTCAGAGTTCTCCACGTCATAGCCGGCGACGGCGCGCCCCGATCGCACACCCAGCAGCTAGAACTCCTGCGCCAAGTGACCTCCGATGTGGGCGCCCACTGGAC
>JBOHDU010000042.1:0-8561 GCA_050700615.1 Nocardioidaceae bacterium | reverse complement strand
GCCCTGGCCATCACCAAGTCGATGGCCGTGCACGCCGTCGAGGCGAAGTACCGAGGCGACTTCGTGCGCGACGTGCTGTTCGCCCGGGCTGGTCCGGTCGAACAGGTGGTGGGACACTTCACCGAGCTCGGCTGGGATGTCACCAGGCCGATGGTCGTGTTGATGGCCTCGCTCGACCTCCACTCTGAGCCGGGCGACCGGACGCCTGCCGAGGTGCGCACCGCACAGGACCGCTTCGCGAACGCGTGGGTCACCGTCGTGGGTCGCTACGACAAGACAGCGCCGGTGGTGGCCTTCGCCCGGGAGGTGGTGGCCCTCGTGCCGGCTCCCGACGGCGAGGCGCCGCGCGACGTGGTCGCCGGATTGGTCCGGCTCGTCTCAGGCGACGGGGGCGGCGGTCGGAACTCGTTCGCGACGGGCGTCAGCCGGCTGCTCGACAACCCGGCCGCGATCCCGGCCGCGTACGAGCAGGCGCGCCGCTCTATCCAGGTCGGGCGTCAGATGCAGGGCGACTCGGCGCTGGCGCACTTCGACGACCTCGGCGCGTTCCGCCTGCTGAGCCTGATCGAAGACCCCGCCGAGCTGCACAACTTCGCCAAGGAGGTGCTCGGCGCCATCGCCACCGAGGGCGACCCGGAGGCGGCCGACATGCGGGCGACGCTGCGCGTGCTGCTCGACACGAACTTCAATGTGGCGGAGACGTCGAGGCGGCTGCACTTCCACTACAACACGCTGCGTTACCGGATCACCAAGCTGGAGCGCATCGTGGGGCGGTTCACCGAGGACCCCGAACTGCAGCTCGACCTGTCCCTCGCCCTGCGCGTGATGCAGATGCGGGGCAACAACTAGCGGTCTGCCTCAGACAGCTCGGGCTCAGCCCGGCACCTTCGTGGCGCTCTCGGCCAGCAGCCCGAGGACCACCTCGTCGACGAACCCGCCGTCGACCCAGGCGGCGTCCTTGAGCCGCCCCTCGGGCGTGAAGCCGCACGACGCGGCCACCCGCACCATCGCGGTGTTGTCGGCGAGGGTCTCGACCTGCAGGCGATGCAGACCCCGGATCCGAAACGCGTACGTCGCCAGCACCCGCACCGCGTCGCTGCCAAGACCTTGCCCCCGGAAGCTGGGCCTCAATGAGATCCCGACGTGTGCGCTGCGGTTGTGCTGGTCGATGTCCCACAGCAGTGCCTCACCTGCCAGCTCACCGTCTTCGAGCCGCAACACCGAGAAGCAGACCGTGGTGTCGGTCGGATTCGCCGTGGCGTACGGGGACGAGCCCGACTCGGCTCCGATGGGTGTCCAGGGCCTGGTGTCGGCGCGCGACCGCGTCTCGATGTCGTCGTACAGTTCCGCGTGCAGGATCGGCACGTCGGCGCTGTAGCGGGCTCGCAGCCCGACCTTGTCCCCTCGGAGCATGGCAGACCCTTCGCATCGTCGGCCGGACTCGCGCCGGCCACCGCTTCGGGACTCTAACTCACCGCGCGTCGCGCCCCATCTCACCCGGCGTTCCGGCATCGTGGTCTCGTGGTGACGCCCGTCACATCAACGGCGCAGAGTGGGAGACGAGCATGACATTTGGGTGGAAGGAAGTCTACGGCGGCAAGACGCCACCACCTGGACAGGCGGTGGCGCCCGACGAGCGGCTGTCATGGGGAAGGACCGTGGGCCTGGGCGCACAGCACGTCGTGGCGATGTTCGGTGCGACCTTCGTCTTCCCTATCGTGATGGGTCTCAACCCGCAGCTGGCGATCATGATGAGCGGGATCGCGACGATCTGCTTCCTGCTGATCGTCAAGGGCGCGGTGCCGTCCTACCTCGGCACAAGCGCGTCGTTCGTCAGTGCTGCGGCGGCCATCTACGCCCAAGGTGGCGGGCCGGCCAACGTCACGGGAGCAATCCTGATCGCTGGAGCTGTGTTGCTGGTGGTGGGTGTGCTGATCCACTTCCTGGGCTCGCACGTGCTGCACGCCGTGCTGCCGCCGGTGGTCACCGGTGCAGTGGTCATGCTGATCGGGTTCAACCTGGCACCCGTGGTTGCCGGCGTCTACTGGCCACAGGACCAGTGGGTCGCGTTCTTGACCATGGCGTTCGTGATCCTGGTCGCGGTGGGGCTGCGCGGCTTCTTCGGGCGGATCGCGATCTTCCTGGGGCTGATCTTCGGCTACCTGCTCTCGTGGGCGTTCGACCACATCTTCGGGCAGATCACCTCCTTCAGCAGCAGCGCCAATGCCGTGACAACGCACTCGCGGGTCGACTGGTCGGGCGTCAAGTCCGCCGACTGGTTCGGCTTCCCCCGGCACACGGCGAGCGGTCTCGTCGGCAACCAGGGCACGCTCGGGCATCTCGATCTGGTGGGGTGGCACTGGCCGAGCTTCTCGGTCACGTTCACGCTCCTCGCGCTCCCGGCCGTGATCGCCCTCATCGCCGAGAACACCGGCCACGTCAAGGCGGTCGCTGCGATGACCAAGCGCGACCTCGACCCCGTGATGGGCAGGGCCATCGCCGCCGACGGCTTCGGCACGGTGGTGGCCAGCACGTTCGGCGGCTCGCCGACCACGACGTACGCCGAGAACATCGGCGTGATGGCGGCGACCCGGGTCTACTCGACTGCGGCCTACTTCGTCGCGGCCCTCGTGGCGATCCTGTTCGGCTTCAGCCCGAAGTTCGGAGCGCTCGTCTCGTCGACACCAGGCGGCGTGCTCGGCGGCATCACCGTGGTGCTCTACGGCATGATCGGACTGCTCGGAGCCAAGATCTGGGTCGAGAACAACGTGGACTTCGGCAACCCGGTCAACCTGGTGCCGCTCGCTGCCGGGCTCATCATCGCCATCGGGAGCGTGACGCTGAAGATCAGCAACAACTTCGAGCTGTCGGGGATCGCCCTCGGGACCATCGTGGTGCTGGTGTTCTACCACCTCGCCCACTGGGTAGCGCCGCCCCAGCTCGACGGGGAGGGCACAATGCTCGCCGTGGGCCAACCCGGCGTGCACCGCGATCCCGACGCCGTGGAAGGCTGACCGCAGAGGTATATCCCGCGAAGAGAGCACACGTGTGAAACCGGCGCCGTTCGACTACCACCGGCCGTCGAGCGTGGACGAGGCCGTTGCCACGCTCGCCGCGACCGGTGGCAAGGTGCTGGCAGGAGGCCAGAGCCTGGTTCCGATCATGTCGATGCGGCTGGCGTCGCCCGCATCGCTGGTCGACATCAACCACATCCCGGGACTGGACGGCATCGAGGTCAATGCCGAGCAGGTGCACATCGGCGCACTTACCCGACATCGTCAGCTCGAGCTCGACGCTGGCGCATTCGCCGTCAGCCCGCTGCTGCGCCGATCCCTGGAGTGCGTCGCGCACCCGACCATCCGCAACCGCGGCACCACGGTCGGCAGCCTGATCCACGCCGACCCCGCGGCCGAGATGCCGGCCGTCCTGCTCCTGCTCGACGGATCCGTCGACGTGGTGAGCACGGCTCGTGGAGCCCGGACGATCGCGGCGGCCGACCTCTTCGCCGGCCCGCTGGAGTCAGCACTGGTCGCCGATGAGCTCGCCATCGGCGCCACGTTCGGCAACCCGCCGCGCGGGTCCGGGACGGCCTGGGTCGAGCTGGCCCGTCGACACGGCGACTACGCCCTCGTGGGTGCCGGGGCGGTGGTGCAGGTCGATGCCGATCGCCGGGTGGCCTCGGCCCGGGTGGCGCTCATCAGCGTGGGGCCGACGCCGATCCTGATCGACGTATCGGCGGCCTGTGGGCTGGCGACGCTCGAGGCGATCGACGGCCGCGCCGTCGGTGAGCTGGTCGACGCAGGCATCGACCCCGAGACCGACATCCAGGCCAGCGCCGACTACCGGCGTCACCTCGCCCGGGTGCTCACTGCTCGGGCCGTCAGTCAGGCCGCCCGGGAGGCCATACCCGCATGAGCGAGCCCTTGTACGACGTCAGCCTCACCGTCAACGGCGTGCCTCGACGACTGCAGGTGCCGGCACGACGGCTGCTCTCCGATGCGATCCGCCACGATGTCGGGCTGACCGGAACCCACGTCGGCTGCGAGCACGGAGTCTGTGGGGCGTGCACGGTGATCATCGACGGCGCGCCGATGCGCTCGTGCCTGATCTTCGCCGTCTCCGCGGCCGGTACCGAGGTCACCACGACGGAGGGCTGCCTGGCAGCCGACGGAAATCTCGGGCCGGTTCAGCAGGCATTCATGGACTGCCACGCCCTCCAGTGCGGGTTCTGCACGCCGGGCTTCATCACCACCATCACCGCGTTCCTCGACTCCAACCCGACCCCGACCGAGGCGGAGGCCCGGGCAGCAGTCGGCGGCAACCTGTGTCGGTGCACCGGCTACCAGAACATCGTGGCCGCAGTGCTCCGAGCCGCCGAGATCCAGGCGACTGCGGCCTCGGCGGTGGAGAACTCGGCCGGGCGAGGCGATCCGGCATGACGACGAAGCTGTTCGGCGAGCCGATCCGCCGGGTCGAGGACCCGCGCCTGCTCAGCGGACGCGGCCGGTTCCTCGACGACCTCGGCCAGGACGCACTGGCCGCGGCGTTCGTGCGCAGTCCGCACGCACACGCCCGGATCGTCGACATCGACGCCTCGGCGGCGCTCGAGGTCGAGGGGCTGGTCGCGCTCTACACCTACGACGACCTCGAGGGCCGGGCCGCCGAACCGCTGCCGTTGCTCATCCCGCACCCGGCGCTGACACACGGCCGGACGCCGTACGCGTTGGCCAAGGACGAGGTCAACCACGTAGGGGAGGCCATCGCCATGGTCGTCGCAACCGACCGCTACGTCGCCGAGGACGCGGCCGCGCTGATCGAGGTGACCTATGACCTGCTGCCCGCTGTGGTCGGCATCGAACCGGCCCGCGACGGTGCCGACCTCGTGCATCCCGACGTGCCGGGCAATGTCGCGGCGACCTTGGTGCAGGAGGTGGGTGACGCGGCGAAGGCGATCTCCGGGGCACCGAGACGCCTGCACCTGACCCTGTCGATCGAGCGCAGCGCGTCGACGCCGCTGGAGGGCAAGGGGGTCCACGCACGATGGGACCAAGACGACGAGTCGCTCCTGGTCCACACCTCCACGCAGTCGTCGACGAGTGTGCGGCAGGCGATCGCCGCCAAGCTCGAGCTGCCGGTCGACCGGGTGGAGGTCGTCACGCCCGATGTCGGTGGCGGCTTTGGGGTCAAGATCCTGCACCCGTGGCCCGAGGAGGTGCTGGTGCCGCTGGCCGCGATCCGCCTGAACCGTCCGGTCAAGTGGACCGAGGACCGGCGCGAGCACTTCGTCTCGGCGGCACACGAGCGCGGCCAGCAGCACGAGGTCGATGTCGGCTTCGACGACGACGGTAGGCTGCGTGGGCTGTCGGTCACCTTCTGGCACGACAACGGCGCCTACACGCCGTACGGGCTCATCGTGCCGATCATCACGTCCACCCAGCTGTTGGGCCCCTACAAGCCGGGCGCCTACAGGGTTGAGTTCACGAGCCTTTACACCAACACGGTGATGGTGACGCCCTATCGAGGCGCCGGCCGGCCACAGGGCTGCTTCGTGATGGAGCGCGTGATGGACGCCATCGCCGCTGACCTCGGCCTCGACCGCACCCTGGTGCGGGCGCGTAACTTCATCCAGCCTGACGAGATGCCGTTCGACCAGGGACTGACGTTCCAGGACGGCCGGCCCCTGATCTACGACTCCGGCGACTTCCCTGCGACGCTGGACCGGCTCAAGAAGCTGGTCGGCTGGGACGACTTCGAAAGCCTCCGGGAGGCCGCGCGCGAGGCGGGTCGCCGGGTCGGCATCGGGCTGGCGTGCTACGTCGAGGGCACCGGGGTCGGGCCCTACGAGGGGGGGCACGTCCGGGTCGAGACCAACGGCACCGTCGTGGTGTCCACGGGTCTCACCACCCAGGGCCAGGGCCACCAGACGATGTTGGCGCAGATCGTCGCCGACGAGCTCGGCGTCGCGATGGACCGGGTGCGGGTCACCACCGGCGACACCCGCCGGTTCAAGTACGCCGTCGGCACGTTCGCGTCCCGCACCGCCGTGATGTCGGGCAACGCGGTTGCGCTCGCGGCCCGCACGGTGCAAGCGAAGGCGCTGCGGATCGCGGCCATCGCGCTCGAGGCCTCGGTCGACGACCTCGAGCTGACCGACGGGGTGGTCCGGGTCAAGGGCAGCCCCGGCGCCCAGATCGACCTCGGTGCGTTGTCGGTCCTCTCGAACCCACTGCGCTATGCCTTCGACGAGGCGGCCGGGCGGGCCACCCAGTTCAGCATCTCCGTCGACCCCGACCGTCCGCCGGTCGAGGCTGGGGACGCACCCGGCCTCGAGGCAACGGAGTACTACTCGCCGCCGCGGTCGACCTTCGCCAACGGGATGCACGCTGTGGTCGTCGAGACCGACCCAGACACCGCCGCCGTGAAGATCCTGCGCTACTGCGTCGTGCACGACTGCGGCACGGTGATCAACCCACTCATCGTCGAGGGCCAGGTGCACGGGGGGGTCGCCCAAGGCGTAGGCGGTGCACTCTACGAGCGCATGGTCTACGACGACGCCGGCCAACTGCTCAACGCGTCGTTCATGGACTTCCTGATGCCCTACGCCAGCGAGGTCCCCCACATCGAGATCGACCACCTCGAAACCCCCTCGCCGCTCAACCCGCTCGGGGTGAAGGGCGCCGGTGAGGCCGGCGTCATCCCCGCCTCGGCGGCGATCGCCTCGGCCATCGAGGATGCGGAGGGCATCCCGATCCTGGCCATGCCGATCTCCCCGAGCGAGCTCTTCGACCTGCGTCGCGCCGGCGGGCGATGAGGCCCCGCCGGACTCCGGGAAGTCCTTCGTCATGACGTTCATCTCCGCCCACCGCTGCGGGGCAGGCAAGCACTCGACCGATGCCGAGGTAGCGCGGATGCTGGCCCACGTCGACGATGTGGCAGGGGAGTACGTCGAGTTCGACGTTCAGGTGACCCGGGACCAGGGATTGGTCGTGATGCACGACGCCTCCGTCGTCCTCGACGGCCGGCGGCGCCCGGTCTCCGACCTGACCGTCGACGAGCTGCGAGCCTCAGTGCCGCACCTGACGACCTACGAGGAGGCCCTGGTGCTGATCGCGGGCAAGCGGAAGGCGCACATCGACGTCAAGTTCGGTCCCCGCGCACATGCGGCCCTCCCTCCTCGTGCGGAGATCGTCGTCGCGCAGCGTGCGGTGGAGGTGCTGGGTGCCGACAACGTGATCCTGACGACCGGCGAGGACGAGCTCGTGGCCGCGATGACGGGCTGGGCCAAGGCCTGCCACCAGGATCTCCTGGTGGGCCTGACCTTGGGTGGGACCCGGTTCGGCCTGTCGCCGTGGAGGCAGGCGAGATGGCTGTGGTCCGAGGTGTTTCCGGCCGCCCGCGTCCGACGTAGCAACGCCAACGCCGTGGCGGTCAGCTCGTGGCTGGCACGGCTGCGGCTGGCCAGGTGGGCCGCTGGCCACGACATACCCCTGTTGGTGTGGACGGTGGACGGCAGCCGGGGCCTGTCCCGGTGGCTTTCGGACCCGGGGGTGTGGATGGTGGCGACCAACGTGCCCGCCCGAGCCGCTGCCATCAGAAGCCGGCTGACCGGCGGGCACCCCCACAGGGTCGCCGACTCGTGACCTGCACCGATCCGTGACCTGCACCGACGCGGGCGCTGGCGCGGCTTGCCAACGGTGCGGTGTCCGTTGGGCGACAGTCGCCATTGGGCCTGGTGAGCCGTGGGTCACTAGATTTGCTTCATACCAGTGGCCAGCCACGCCGCACTGCCGCCGTCCGGAGGGTGCATGAAAGTCTCAGGGTCAGCAACGCTGCACGCCGGGCGCGACGAGGTCTGGGCGGCCCTCACCAATCCCGCGGTGCTCGTCCGCACCATTCCCGGCTGCCAGCGGCTCGAAGCGATCGGCCCCGACGCCTACGCCATGACGCTCACCGCCGGCGTCGCGTCCATCAAGGGGGTCTATGAGGGCCAGGTCAGACTCACCGACCAACAGCCGCCTGACGCGTTCATCCTGCGGGCGGCCGGGTCGGGAGCACCCGGGACCGTCAGCGCCGACGTGCATGTGACGCTGACCGCGGCCGGCGCCGGAGGCACCCACCTCGCCTACGACGCCGACGCGATCGTCGGAGGCATGATCGGCGGGGTCGGGCAACGAATGCTGACCGGAGTTGCCAAGAAGACCGCGGGCGAGTTCTTCGCCGCCGTCGAAGAGGCGATCAACCACCGCGAGCCCGACATCGTCGCGACCGGTCCAGCCCTTGTGCAGTCCGACGCGAGCTCGCAGGGACCGGCTCGCACGGTCTTCGAAGCTCCCGGCGCCGCGCAAGCGCTGGCGAACGCAGGCGACCGGGGCGGATTCGTGAAGGGGGCCATCTTCGGTGCTGCAGTCGCCCTGCTGGGCGTCCTCGTCGGTGGTTGGGCCGCTGGCCGCAGGCGCGGCTGACCCATGACCATCACACCTTTCAGCACCGCCCGAGAGATGGTGGCGGCAATTGCCGACCGGCGGGTTTCCGCACGCGAGCTGCTTGACCTGCACCTGGAC
>JBOHDU010000041.1:0-11072 GCA_050700615.1 Nocardioidaceae bacterium | reverse complement strand
ACCGAGTCATCGTCGCGTCGGTCCTGGGGCACACCAGTGTGACCGGGCTGCCGACACACGACGTCGACGCGACAGTGTCGCGGCTGGTTGCGTGGGAGGTCCTGGTCGGCCTGCTCGCCGTCGTTCTCGCGGCGGTCACCGGCACGATCATCGTGCGCCGGCAGATGCGCCCCCTGCGCGGCATCGCCGCCACCGCGCAAGAGGTCAGCGGCCTCTCCTTGCACCGCGGTGCGGGGTCGCTCCCGGTTCGTGTGCCGGCCGAGCTGGTCGCGAGCGGGACCGAGGTCGGTCAGGTTGCCGAGGCGATGAACCACATGCTGACCCACGTTGAGGAGGCGCTCGATGCACGCCACGCGAGTGAGCAGCAGGTGCGCCAGTTTCTCGCCGACGCTTCGCACGAGCTGCGAACGCCACTCACCACGATCCAGGGCTATGCGGACCTCAGCCAGCGGGCGGACGCCGGGCGCGACGCCCTCGAGCACGCCATGGGCCGGGTGCGGAGTGAGTCCGCGCGGATGGGCTCGCTCGTGGACGACCTGCTGCTGTTGGCCCGGCTGGATGCGGGCCGACCTCTCGAGCACGCGACTTTGGACCTCAGGTTGCTGCTGGCCGAAGCCGTCAACGACGCGAGGGTCGTGGGTAGTGACCACCATTGGCGGCTGGAGCTGCCGAATGACCCGTTGCTCGTCACCGGCGACGCGCAGCGGCTGCACCAGGTCGTGGCGAACCTGCTCTCGAACGCGCTGCGTCATGCACCGTCGGGGACGACGGTCACGACCAGGGCTGGCCTCCGGAAACTGCGTGGACTCGCCGAGCCCGGCGTCGTGATCCAGGTGCACGACGACGGGCCGGGCCTTCCAGTCGAGCTCCAGGGCAAGGCGTTCGAGCGGTTCTCCCGGGGGGACTCGTCACGCACACGTGCGTCCGGCGGTGCCGGCCTAGGCCTGTCGATCGTGGCTGCGATCGTCACCGCCCATGAGGGGTCCGTGGAGCTCACGAGCAACCCTGGCGACACGACCTTCACCATCGTGCTGCCACCCGCGAGCGTACGGAGCAACGTGCCGGTCGGGTGACCACGTACAGGCGCACCGGCCAGAAGATGGCCGCTGGTCAACCACTTGCGTCGGGAGCCGCCCCTGTCGATCTGGCCCACGACCAGGCATATGCACCGTCGTCGCACGCGATCCCACCCTCGCCAAGACCTAGCGGGCGGAACGTGTCGACCATCACCGCCAGCTCGTCGAAGTAGTGGACGCCGATGGACTTCTCGTAGGCACCGGTCTGCGGCCCGTGAGCGTGCCCACCGGGATGGACACTGATGGACCCCTTGCCGATACCGGATCCCTTGCGAGCCTCGTAGTCGCCATCGACGTAGAACATGATCTCGTCGCTGTCGACGTTCGAGTGGTAGTAGGGCACCGGGATCGACAGTGGGTGGTAGTCGACCTTGCGTGGCACGAAGTTGCAGACCACGAAGTTGTACCCCTCGAACACCTGGTGCACGGGCGGTGGCTGGTGGACCCTCCCGGTGATCGGCTCGAAATCAGCCACGTTGAAAACATACGGATACAGGCAGCCGTCCCAGCCGACGACGTCGAACGGGTGGAAGGGGTAGGTGAACACCGTGCCCACGACACCGCTCAGCCCGTCGCCTCGATGCTTGATGTAGACGTCGGTGGCCGCATCGACGTCGGCACCGACGTCCTCTGCAAGCAGCGGCGTCGACGGCACCCTCAGATCGCGCTCGCAGTAGGGCGAGTGCTCGAGGAACTGCCCGAATCGCGAGAGGTAGCGCTTGGGCGCCGCGATGTGGGAGTTGCCTTCGATGCAGTAGACGCGAAGCGGATCGTCGTCGCCCGGGCCGGGGATCCAACGGTGCGTGGTACCGCGTGGGATGACGACGTAGTCGCCGGGTCCTACGTCGAGGGAACCGAAGACCGTCTCGACGGTGGCGTGCCCACGCTCGACGAAGCAGCACTCGTCGCCGATCCCGTTGCGGTAGAGCGGCGACGGGGCGCCGGCGACGACGTACGAGATGCGCACGTCACCGTTGCCGAGCACGAGTCGGCGGCCGCGTACGGCGTCGACATCACCGATGTCGTCGACCTTGAACAGATCGTGCAGCTTCAGATGTCGAGGCTTGAGGGGGTGGTTGGCGGTGGTGGCGAGGTCAGGCAGCTGCCACGCGGTGGCTGCGGTGATCCGGGACGGCAAGTTGCGGTGATACAGCAGGGAGGAGTCGGAGGAGAAACCCTCCTCCCCCATCAGCTCCTCGTAGGCGAGCCTGTCGTTTTCGAGCCGGTGCTGGGTATGCCGCTTGTGCGGGACGAACCCGACGGACTGGTAGTGCGCCATGGTTGCCTCTCCCCGTTGTCGAATGTCTCCGTCGCCGTGGTCGGCCTCCGTTTCACTCTAGTAGTCGGCCTGAGCGCAGAACCAGCCACGTTAGAGTCGGAGCATGCCCCAGGTAGGTGCCGCCCGAACTCGCCGATCTCGTGGTCGGTCCGTCCGATGAGCCCCGCATCGGCTGCCATGCCGACCCTCGCGCCGTTCGCGCGCCTCGTCGACGACGCGGCGATCTTCCCGCCAGGAAGCCTGCCGATGGCGCAGGCGGTGCCCGCACACGCTCGCCATCGGGCGACTTGGTACGCCGATCTCGTCGGCCCGCTCGTGTGCTCCGACGACCGGTTGGCAGACCTGCAACGTGAGCTGGACGCGGTGGATCCTGCGGCACCCTTGAGCGTGAGCGTGACCGTCAGCGGCGGGGCCGGGGCGATCGAGCCGGCCATCGTCTGGGTGACCCGCGACGAGCGTCTGCACCTGGGTGGAGTCGAGGTGGCCCTGCGCGACGAGGACGATCTGCGGCGCAATGCCGCCCGGATGGCGACCGTCCTGGAAGAGACCCTGCCAGACGACGCGATCGCCTTCATCGAGATGCCGCGCTTGTACGCCGACTCTGTGCCCCATGGGTGGGGAGCCGCGCTCGACGAGGTCGCGGCGGGCGGATACTCGGCCAAGTTCCGCACCGGTGGGGCAGCTCCCGACGAGTTTCCCTCCCCCGCTGAGCTGGCGACCGTCATCGCTGCCTGTCTCGATCGCGAAGTTGCGTTCAAGTGCACGGCCGGGCTGCACCATGCGGTCCGCCACGCTGCCCCGGTCACCGGTTTCGAGCACCACGGCTTCCTCAACGTCTTGCTCGCCACGCGGGTATCCCTCGACGGCGCCGATGTCGGCGACGTGGCCGACCTGCTCGCCAACTCCGACTCAGCCGAGGTGGTGAGCCGCTGCCGGGACGTCGGGCCCGACGGTCTCGCCCGAGCGCGGCGGTGGTTCTGCTCGTTCGGTAGCTGCAGTGTCGACGAGCCGGTGGGCGACCTGGTCGCGCTCGGGCTCCTCGCGGATGGGCAGGAGTAGTCATGCCCACCACGACGTGGGTGCCGGAGGCGGCCGGATCGCTGTACGACGTCACCAACCTCCCCTACGGGGTGTTCAGCCACCAAGACGACGAGCCTCGCGTCGGTGCCCGGATCGGCGACTTCGTGGTGGATCTTGCACCGCTGGCGGCGTCGGAGATGGTCGAGGGAAGCCACGTCTTCACCCGGCCGAGCCTCAACGCGTTCATGGCGCTCGGCCGGCCGGCCTGGGACAACGTCCGCGCCTGGCTCACCGAGATGCTCTCCGACGAGCGGGAGCGTGACGCCGTCGAGCCCTTCCTCGTGCCCATCGCCGACGTGCAGCTTCATCTGCCCTTCGACGTGGCGGACTACGTGGACTTCTACTGCTCGTTGGAGCATGCGACGAACGTTGGGCGAATCTTTCGTCCCGACAGCGAGCCGCTGCTCCCGAACTGGAGACACCTGCCGGTGGGATACCACGGCCGGGCCGGGACCGTGGTCGTGTCCGGCACCGGCGTCATCCGTCCCGTCGGCCAGCGGCGACCGGCCAGCGATGGCGCACCACCCGAATTCGGACCCTCCGTGCGGCTGGACATCGAGGCCGAGCTCGGCTTTGTCGTCGGCACGCTGTCGCTGCCCGGGACGCGGGTGGGCACGAGCGAGCTCTCCGACCACGTCTTCGGCGTGCTGCTGCTCAACGACTGGTCGGCGCGCGACATCCAGGCCTGGGAGTACGTGCCGCTCGGGCCCTTCCTCGGGAAGTCGTTCGCGACGTCAGTGGCCGCCTGGGTGACTCCGCTCGCAGCCTTGGAGCATGCCCGGGTCGACCTGCCGCCGCAGCAGCCCCCACCGCTCCCTTACCTCGAGGTCGGGCCTGGTAGCGGCTTCGACATCGACATCGAGGTCGAGCTCAACGGCGAGGTGGTGAGTCGTCCGCCGTACTCGACGATGTACTGGTCGCCGGCCCAGATGCTCGCGCACCTGACGGTCAACGGTGCCTCGCTGCGAACCGGCGATCTGTTCGCCTCAGGCACGGTCAGTGCCGCGTCGCCGCAGACGCGCGGGTCGTTCCTGGAGCTGTCTTGGGGTGGTCAGCAGCCGTTCGCCGCCGGAGGCAGGGAGCGGACGTTTCTCGAGGACGGCGACGAGGTTGTGCTGCGGGCCACGGCGCCCGGTCCCGGCGGGACGCGGTTGGCGCTGGCCGAGGTGCGTGGCCGGATCCTGCCCGCCGGCGACTGAGCAGCCCGGCCGTGACCACCGGCACCGGGCGCGCGTCAGCGGCGTACGATGCTCAGCCGCCACTTGTCGGGACCGCGCTCGATATAGTCCACCTCGAACACGCCCGGCTGACGTCGCTCGAGCTGGGCGAGCAGCGGCAGCGGGTCGTGCGGGGCGACGAGGACCATGCCACCGCCTGTGGGCACGGCATCGAGCGCGCCGAACACGGTGGCATGCCGGATCGCATGCGGGACGTCGCGAGCATCGAGCTCCGGGTAGGCGGCCTGGTCGTCGTGGTGACAGCTGCAGGTAGCCTCTGACTCGAGGTTCGGGTGGTGTGCTGGCTCCTCGGCCGGCTCCCCGAGAAGCTGGTGCATTCCGCGCAGCGCGTCGGACAGGGAGACGTGAGGAAGCCCGGCCAGAAGCGGGAGGATCTGGTTGTTCTCCTTGGCGACGTGGCCCTCGAAGACCTCCTTCAGCGCTACCGATGCAGCCGCCGCGTCGACAGCGTTGTCGGCGGCCCGGACCCGATCGGTCAGCGAGACGATGTGGACGTGGTCGGCGAGCATCGCGTCGACGAGCAGCCTGCCCTGCGGATCGTCGTGAGCCAACGGATAGAGTGCGCTCTCCTCGGCCTTGGCGTGGGGCAGCAGCTCTCGATCGCTCCAGGCGACGAGCTCGTCGCGTGCGGCCGTGGCCGCGATCCCGCTCTGCCGGCGGGTCGCGTCGAGAATCCGGTCGACTCTGGCGGTCATCGCCCCGATCAGCTGTGCGTGGTGTTGCTCGACCGCCACAACGGCCTCGGAGTCGGCCTCGTTCGAAGCCACCGCCACCTGCTCCATGTCGTGTCCTCCTACTCGTTCTTCCGCCGCTCTGGCGCCGTGCACGACACTTTAATACACTAGTTCCGTGAAAAATAGTCCAGCCCCGTCCCGGCTGCTCGGCCCGAGACCGGCCGGCCACCGGACCGCCCGCCTCGCGCCCCTCTCCACTGGGCGGGCCGCTGTGCTCGACGTGCTCACCGAGCAACCCGGTCCCTGGCTGGTCGAGACGCTCGCCGGGGCCACGCAGCTGCATCCGAACACCGTCCGGGAGCACCTGGACGGTCTCGTCCGGGCCGGTGTGTGCGTTCGGTTCCGTGGTGACGTGCGCGAACGCGGTCGCCCCCCCTGGCTGTACGCCGCCCGCGACCAGTCACCGACCTGCGACTACGCAGGCCTCGCCTCGGCCCTTGCCGGGCACCTGAGTCGTACCAGCGCCAGTCCGCGCAGCGAGGCGGTCGAGGCCGGCCAGGCGTGGGGGCGGGAGCTGATCTCACCAACGGATCCGCCGATCCCCACCGGCCGAGCCAACAGACCGATCCGCGCGGGCCGCGCCAACAGGACCACCACGGAGACATCGCTTCCCGTCGCCGCGGCCGAGTCTGCGGTTGCCTCGAGTGGTGACCCGCCCAGCCCGAGCGCCCAGACGAGCAAGCGGGCCCGGCGGGCGACCGTCGACCTGCTGACCCGGATGGGGTTCGCCCCCGAGGCCGACCGCAGGGCGGGCACGGTGAGGCTCACAGCGTGCCCCCTGCTCGAAGCGGCGTATCGGAGTCCCGAGGTGGTCTGTGGCGTGCACCTGGGGATCGTCCGCGGTGCGTTGGCTGCGCTCGGCGGAACCAGCGAAGGGACCTCCATCGAGCCGTTCGCCGAGCCCGGCGCCTGCCGCCTGCATCTCCTGCGACCAAAGACGCGTAAAGCGGCAGGTCCGGGACCCGGAACTGCGTGAGGGCGGCATGTGCGCTCTCGGTGCGGAGACGCAGCTGAGGTGCTCATCGAGGGAGATCGACCTCTCCCCTGGTGACCTTCGACCCTGCGGATCGGCGCCGTCACGAAGCATGCTGGGAACACGTCCGAACAGCGAGGTAAGCAGATGCCCGAATCGATGGAACTCAGCAGCGAGCAGTGCTCGAGTCTGCTCTGCGCCAGCACGGCCGGCCGAGTGGCGGTGTCGACGCCGTCGGGTCCCCACATCGTGCCGGTCAACTACTCGGTGGTCGACAATGAGATCCTCATCCGCACGTCGCCGTACAGCGTGCTCGGTACGTATGGTCGAGACTCGCTGCTGGCGTTCGAAATCGACCAGTTCGACTACGCGCACGAACGTGGCTGGAGTGTGGTCGTGCGGGGGAAGGCCACCATGATCAGCGAGCCCGAGGAGATCGCGCGCATCCGCTCGGTCTGGCCGCCACAACCGTGGGCGTCCGGGAGCCGCAACCTGCACCTGCGCATCCCCTGGACCGAGATCTCCGGGCGTCGGCTAGGTCTCGGATGGGACATCACCAAGGGGCTGGCGTCCTGACGCAGCGAGACCTCATCCCGGCTCAGACCCACTCCCACCAGCGGCTCGCAATGGCCCAGGTTTCGGGTGACACTGGGGCCGATGGCTAACGACGACGCACGACCTGACCCGGCAGACTCCACTCGCGCACTGCTCGACGCGGTGATCGCGATCTCCTCCGACCTCGACCTGCACAGCGTGCTGACCCGCATCATCGAGTCCGCGACCGAGCTGACGTCCGCGCAGTACGGCGCGCTGGGCGTCATCGGCCACGACGGGCAGCTCGCGGACTTCATCACCACCGGGATCGACGCCCACACCCGTGAGTTGATCGGTGACCTGCCGCGTGGTCTCGGCATCCTCGGGCTGCTCATCGAGGAGCCCGAGCCGCTGCGGCTGGACGACCTGAGTACCCACCCCAAGTCCTACGGGTTCCCGCCGAACCACCCCGCGATGGTCTCCTTTCTCGGTGTCCCGGTGCGGATCCGGGGCACGGTGTTCGGAAACCTCTACCTGACCGAGAAGGCCGGCGGTGTGCCGTTCACCGAGGAGGACGAGGTCCGGGTGCTCGCGCTGGCCAACACTGCCGGTTTCGTGATCGAAAACGCCCGGGCATACGGCCTGAGCGAGCGCCGTCGGCAGTGGCTGGAGGCGTCTGCCGACCTCGCGGATGCGATTCAGCCGCCGATCGCACTCGACTCTGCGTTGCAGCAGATCGCCCGGACCTCGCGCGCCGTGTCCCGGGCGCTGGCCACTGCCGTCCTGCTCTTCTCCGACGCCGCGGCACCGAACGTCGTGGCCGTCGACGGCCCGGAACGTGACGCCATCCTCTCGAGCGTTGACCAGATCGCGGAGGCGCTTGTTTCGTCGTCGGGCGACTCCGGCCCGATTCGGGTCGAGATAGGGGCTCGCTCGGCTGTCATAGTCCCGCTGCGCTCCCATCTGGCCCAGTCGGGCGTGCTCGTCGCTCTCTACGACGCCAACCAGCACCTTGCGGACATCGAGGAGCGTGAGCTGCTCGGATCCTTCGCTGACCAGGCGGCTCTCGCCCTCGACCGAGCCCAGGCGGTTGCCGATCGTGAGGAGCTTGCCATCATCTCCGATCGGGACCGCATCGCACGGGATCTGCACGACGTCGTCATCCAGCGACTCTTCGCCACCGGCCTGCAGCTGCAAGGCATCAGGTCAGTGGCGGTCAGCCCCGAGGTCATCTCGCGGATCGACCGGACGGTTGACGATCTGGACCTGACGATCCGGGACATCCGAAGCACGATCTTCGAGCTGCAAACCCGCGCTTCCGGCTCGCTGCGCACCGAAGTCCGCGACGTCGTCAAGGAGTTCGTTCCGGTCCTGGGCTTCTCGCCGGTCGTGCGCACCGTCGGCCCGATCGACACTGCCGTGCCGCCGGAACTTCGCGCCCAGCTGCTGGCGGTGCTCCGCGAGGCTGTCTCCAACATCGCCCGACACGCCTTGGCCGACCACGCCGAGGTCGAGATAGAGGTCAGCGACAGCGATCTTCGTCTCGCGGTCGTCGACGACGGTGCGGGGCTGCCGCCGGAACGCAACGAGAGCGGTCTTCGGAATGCACGTCGACGCGCGGCATCGCTCGGCGGGTCGGTGGAGCTGTCGTCGGGCGAGCCGAAGGGCACTCGCCTGATCTGGCGAGTTCCGCTGAGTGGTCGGTGACGGCGCCGTGCAGCCCGGCCCGGCCTACCGCGAGCTTCCTGTGTGCGGGTCGAGCAGCTTGGCCGCGAGGACAGCTGCCTGGGTACGACGCTCGAGCCCGAGCTTGCTCAAGATGTTGGAGACGTAGTTCTTCACGGTCTTCTCGGCCAGGAACATCTGCTCACCGATCTGGCGGTTGGTCAGACCTTCGGCGATCAGGGCGAGGAGCTTGAGCTCCTGCTCGGTGAGCTGCGCTAGCTCCGGCGCGGTCGCCGGACCATTGCGGACACGCTCGAGCACGCGGGCGGTCAGCGCAGGGTCGATGAGGGAGTTCCCGTCGGCGACCTGCCGCAACGCCGAGACCAGATCTGCTCCCCTGATCTCCTTGAGGAGATATCCGGAAGCGCCCGCCATGATCGCCGCGAAGAGCGCCTCGTCGTCGTCGTACGACGTCAGAATGAGGCCCTTGATGCTCGGGTCGACGGAGCGAATCGTCCGGCATACTTCCACTCCCGAGCCGTCAGGCAGCCGTCCGTCGAGCACTGCGACGTGCGGGTGGAGGGCCGGGATCCTGCTGGCCGCCTCGACCGCAGATCCCGACTCGCCCACCACTTCGATGTCTCCGGCGGCCTCGAGCAACGAGCGAATCCCCTGGCGAACGACTTCGTGGTCGTCGAGCAGATATACCCGGATCGGTCGGTCGGCACTCATGGCTCTGTTCTACACCCCGCGTTCTACACCCCGCCGCGGTCGGTGTCGGTGACCCTCAGCATCTGACGTCAGGCCGCCGAACCCGCCGAAGGGTCGAGCCTCGCGAGCCGCTTGAGCGCACGCAGCCCGTCGGGGGTGCCTGGCCAGTGCCTGTCGAGTGCGTCCGGTCCGGCGCGACGGGCCACAGATCGCAATGCGAGCACCACGATGATGACGTCGTCGAGATACCCGATGACGGGAATGAAGTCCGGGATGATGTCGAGAGGTGACACGAGGTAGGCCAAGAGCAGGGCGAGCCGGATCCGGACGCCGCGCGGGAGTGTCGGGTCAGCCGCAAGTCGGCGCAACAGCCGCGCGACGTCGGGGACCAGCCGGAGGCTGTCACGCATTCGGGCCTGATCCTGTCCGTGCGGGCTGTGCGCGAAGAGGTAACCCACCAGCACGAGCCAGACGAGGACCAGCCCTCCGGCAACGCTGAGTGCGATCTGCCACCAAGTGCTCAGGGTCACTCCTCCAAGACATCCCGCCGGCGACCTCGCGGAACCGAAGCCCGGGGTGGCGGCGCGCTGCGCGGTCGACCCACCCGCTGTCGATCGACAGCGTAGTCCTGGTGGGATACGCGCTTGGGGTGGCGGACGAACTTAAAAAGTGATATCTATTTGATATCACTTTTTAGGCGAAGGGTAAGGCAATGAGTACCGGCGAACCATCGGGCAGCATAGAACCATCGGGCACCATCGGACCGGTCGGCCACCAGGGAGCGCGCGTCGACATCACGCAGCGACGGGCCTGGGCCGTCAGTGGGTGGGCGGGGGTGGTCGTGCTCGCCGCGTGTGTCGCCGGGATGATTCTCGCGGCCCAGGACACCGTCGGGCTGCTGTGGCTGCCGATCCTGGTCTTCGTCATCGTGGCCACCTCGTTGGTGATCGTGACCCCGGGCCAGACCTCGGTCGTCCAGTTCTTCGGCAGCTACGTCGGCACCGTCCGCCAGACCGGGTTCTGGTTCGTGCTGCCGCTCACGAAGAGGCGGAGCGTGAGCGTGCGAGTTCGCAACTTCGAGACCAACCATCTCAAGGTCAACGACGCCGACGGCAACCCGGTCGAGATCGCCGCCATCGTGGTCTGGCAGGTCGCCGACACGGCGAAGTCGACGTACGCGGTCGACAACTACCAGGACTTCGTCACGGTGCAGGCGGAGGCAGCGCTGCGGCATGTGTCAACCAGCCATCCCTACGACGACGCCGACGGGTCCGGGACATCGCTTCGCGGATCGATCGATGTCGTGGCCGGTGAGCTCGCACATGAGGTCGCAGAGCGGGTCTCGATCGCGGGTGTGGAGGTCGTCGAGGTCCGGATCTCTCATCTGGCCTACGCGCCCGAGATCGCGCAGGCCATGTTGCGCCGACAACAGGCCAATGCCGTGGTTGCAGCCCGCAGCCGGATCGTCGAAGGCGCCGTGGGGATGGTCGAGCTCGCGCTCAACCGACTGACGGAGAATGCCGTGGTCGAGCTCGACGACGAGCGCAAAGCCAGCATGGTCAGCAACCTGATGGTGGTGCTGTGCGGTGACCAGCCGGCCTCGCCGGTCGTGAACACGGGTTCCCTGTATACGTGAACGACCGACGGCAGGTGCTGCTTCGGGTCGACCCGGCGGTGCACGATGCGCTGACTCGTTGGGCGAACGACGAGTTCCGCAGCGTCAACGCCCACGTCGAGATGCTGTTGCGCCGGGCGCTCTCCGACGCCGGACGGATGCCGAAG
>JBOHDU010000040.1:0-11599 GCA_050700615.1 Nocardioidaceae bacterium | reverse complement strand
CACCACCGAGCCGGAGAAGGTCATCGGCACGATCAAGTCCCGCACCCACCACTATCCGTTCCGGCTCGTGCCACCTAAGGTCCTTGGTGACTACGTCGTCGACCTGTGCGGCCGCGAGGGGATCTCGATCGAGCCCACCGTGGTGCCGTTGGTGGTGCGGGCAGGAGGAGGGTCGGTTCGCGACAGTCTGTCGGTGCTCGATCAGCTCTTCGGTGGCTCTGGACCGGACGGGGTCACCTACGCGTTGGCCACCACCTTGCTCGGGTACACGCCAGACAGCCTGCTCGATGAGACCATCGACGCGCTGGCGGCCGATGACGGTGCCACGCTGTTCGCGGTGATCGACAAGATCGTCGACACTGGACAGGACCCACGGAGATTCGCCGAAGACCTTTTGCATCGGCTGCGCGACCTCGTCGTCGTGTCCGCGGTGCCCGAGGCCGCCAGCATCGGCCTGATCGAGGTGTCCACAGATCAGGCGGAGCGTCTCAGTGGTCAGGCCGGCCGGTTCGGGCGGGCCGAGCTGACGCGCGCTGCCGACATTGTGAGCCAGGGCCTCACCGACATGCGTGGAGCGACTGCGCCACGGCTGCTGCTCGAGATCATGTGTGCACGGATCCTGCTTCCCGGTGCCGACGAGTCCACCGAGGGGCTTGGCGCTCGCATCGACCGGGTCGAACGCCGGCTGTCCGTCGTGGGCGATGTCGCGCCAGCACGTAGTAGTCCGCCGAGGCGGACCGGTCCGGCCAGCACCGACGGCACTGCCGACGAGTCGGATGTCGTGACCGGCCCGGCGCCGCAACCCTCGCCTCCCGGGTCGCCGGGCGAGCCGACATCTCCCGAGGCATCAACCGCAGCTGTAGGTGCTCCAGACCAGGGCGCCTCAGCCGCACCGCAGTCAGCGACCACTGTTGCGTCGTCACCCGATGCCCTCTCACTCGTGGATGTCCGCCGACTGTGGCCGGGCGTGCTTGAGCGGGTCAAACTGATGCGCCGCTGGGCCTGGATCCAGCTCAGCAAGGACGCGCAGATCAAGGATGTGCGCGACGGCACGTTGACGCTGACCTTCGCCAATACAGGCTCCTGTGAGCGGTTCTGCTCGAGTGGCAACGACAAGATCTTGGCTCAGGCACTCATCGACGAGCTCGGCGTCGACTGGCGGGTGGAGGCGATCGTCGACGGGTCCCTGCCCGCTCAGCCACCTCGCGCTGCGACCCTACCAGCGACACCCGCGGCCGAGACGAGCCCGACCAGCCCCAGTGACGCCCCCGACGATTCTGGCGGGTCGGCACCCGGGGGGCGCAGCGCTGACGTCGAAGCGGCAAAGGCGGCGATCCGAAAGACGCGCAAGGAGCGCGATTCTGGTTCGGCCGGCGGCGAAGACGCCGGCGCGGGAGTGTCCGATGACGACGATGTCGTCGACGACCCGTCGGAGACTTCTCACGAGCTGCTGGCCCGCGAGCTGGGCGCCGAGATCATCGACGACATCCACCACGACTCGGCGTAGCCGGTGTCCGACGTAGGCTGGCGTCCTGCGTCACTAGTCCGACGTACTCCGCCCGTCTGGCGGCGCCCGACCTACCACTCGGAGACCCCACATGTTCCCTGACGGCATGCCCGACATGCAGGCCCTGTTCCAGCAGGCTGCTGCCATGCAGGAGCAGCTCCAGTCCGCGTCCGAGGATCTGGCCAACGCCCGTGTCACCGGGAACGTCGGCGGCGGCCTGGTCGAGGCGACGGTTACGGGAACCGGCGAGCTGGTCGGCCTGATCATCGACCCGCAAGCCTGCGACCCGTCCGACACGGAGACGCTTGCCGATCTCGTCGTTGCCGCCGTCCACGACGCGCAGGCGAACGCGCAGCAAATGGCCGCCGACGAGATGGGTGGCATTACTGGTGGCCTGGGCGGCCTCGGTGATCTCGGGGCCATCGGTGATCTGGGTGGCCTGCTCGGCGGTGCCGGCGGCGGCTCAGCGGTTGCTGGCGACGCAGTTGGCTCAGCAGACGCAGGGCCCGAGGAGGACGGCTCAGGCCCGACAGGCTTGGAAGGTGACTGACCAGCACCGTCGCGGGGTACTGGAGTCTGGACCCAGCCCGACGGGTCGAGCACCGCGGGGTGCTGGCGCAGGCTCCGTGCCGGCGTCGGGTGACGCCCGTCGCACCCCGAGGGCTGTCGATCGGATCGAACCTACGGTAACGTAACCTACGGGGACGTAGGTTACGTTTGGAGGGAGCCCGACATGGGCGCAGACGACATCAGCCAGGCCGACCTTCTCCGCGAGCTCGAGCAGGTGGTCGAAGGCGAGCTGAACCGCCACCTGTCCGTTGCCAAGGAGTGGTTCCCGCATGACTACGTGCCGTGGAGCGACGGGCGGAACTACGACGGGCTGATGGGCGGAGATCCCTGGTCTCCCGACGACGCCCCGGTCCCCGACGTGGCCCGATCGGCGCTCGTGGTCAACCTCTTGACCGAGGACAACCTCCCGAGCTACCACCACGAGATCGCCATCATCTTCGGCCGAGAAGCGGCTTGGGGCCAGTGGGTCCATCGATGGACGGCCGAGGAGGGCCGGCACGCGATCGCCATGCGTGACTACATGGTGGTCAAGCGGATGGTCGACCCGTGGTCGCTCGAGCGCTTCCGGATGACCCACATGGCGGCGGGCTACGAGTCGGCGCACTCGGAGGACCTGATGCGCTCTCTTGCCTACGTGTCATTCCAGGAGCTCGCCACCCGCATCTCCCACCGCAACACCGGCCGGGTCGCCAACGACCCCATGTGTGAGCGGCTGCTGGCACGGATCTCGACCGATGAGAACCTGCACATGATCTTCTACCGCAACCTGCTCAACGCCGCCCTCCAGATTGCCCCCGACCAAGCGATGCAGGCGATTCTCGATGTGGTGAAGCAGTTCGAGATGCCCGGTGCCGGCATCCCCGGCTTCCAGCGCAAGGCCGTCGAGATGGCCATCGAGGGCATCTATGACCAGCGCCAGCATCACGACGAGGTGGTGATGCCGGTCCTGCGCTACTGCAAGGTGTTCGAGTTCGAGGGGCTGAGCGGCGAGGGCGAGAAGGCACGCACGGAGCTGGCCGAGTTCATGGCCGGGCTCGACACCTCCGCGACCCGGTTCACCGAGAAGCGAGACGCGCTGAAGGCCAGGCTGGCCGCCAGAGGGTGAGCGAGCGCGCCGGCCAGCAGGCGCCGGCCGACGTCGACCGCGATGGCCCGGCGCCGACGAGAGGGCGCGACGCGGTGAACCCTGCCAGAAATGTCTGCGGCACCACTAGGCTGGGGGGCTGTCCGGGTCCTCGGTTCTCTGGTCGTCCAGTTGCCGGTGACGCTGAACCATCGAGAGGCATACCCCGTTGTACGAAGGTGTGGTTCAAGACCTCATCGACGAGCTTGGCCGACTGCCCGGCGTGGGTCCGAAGAGTGCCCAGCGGATCGCCTTCCACCTGCTGGGTGCCGACGCCGCCGACGTGCAACGCTTGGCCAGTGTGCTCGTGGAGGTCAAGGAGAAGGTCCGATTCTGCGGCACGTGCGGCAATGTCGCCGAGGAGGACGAGTGCCGCATCTGTCGTGATCCCCGTCGTGATCCCACGAGTTTGTGCGTGGTCGAGGAGCCCAAGGACGTCGTCGCGATCGAGCGCACCCACGAGTTCCGCGGTCGCTACCACGTGCTGGGCGGCGCGATCAGCCCGATCGAGGGCATCGGGCCGGACGAGCTGCGGATCCGTGAGCTCATGAAGCGCCTGGCGGATGGTTCGGTGACCGAGGTCATCTTGGCCACCGACCCCAACCTCGAGGGCGAGGCGACCGCGACCTACCTCGCCCGGATGCTCCGGCCGATGGGTCTGCGGGTGACCCGACTTGCGAGCGGACTGCCAGTCGGGGGAGATTTGGAGTACGCCGACGAGGTGACGCTCGGGAGAGCCTTCGAGGGGAGAAGATCCGTTGACGATTCATGAGGACAACGGGGTGTCCAGCGAGCTAGAAGACCTGGCTCAGGGCATCGCCGACCAGGCCGAGAGTTTCTTGCTTGCGCTGCAGGAGATCGCCCGCGAGGGTGACCGGCGGACGGCGGTCCCGCTGCTACTCCTTGAGGTGAGCCAGTTGCTGCTGGCCGGGGGCAGGCTTGGCGTGCAGACCGACTTCGTGCCCACGGAGGAGTACGAGCCCGATGTCGGGCCTGATCCCGACCTCGACCTCATGCGCGAACGACTGGCCAGGCTGCTCGAGGGTGTCGATGACTTCACCGAGGTGTTCGACCCCTACGCCGATCCTCCGGAGCTCGTCTCGTCGCGGCTGTCCGACGATCTGGCCGACATTGCGGCCAGCGTTGCGCACGGCCTGCGGCACCACCGCAGCGGCAGCGTCCAGGAGGCGCTGTGGTGGTGGCAGTTCTCCTACGTATCGAGCTGGGGGGCGGAGGCGAGCGCCTCGCTGCGTGCCCTACAGTCCGTGATCGGGCACGATCGCCTCGACTCCCATCAGAGTGAGGCGGAAGCCTCTCGGGTCGCCGCTGCCGACGAGATCTGAAAGCCGGTCACAACGCACCGGGCTTCACGTTCGCGCCGATGGCGGGCGGCCTGGTGTTTCCGCTTCGGATGGCTCGTGGTCGGACGCGGACCGGACCCCCAGCTGGGGCTCGTTAAACTGATCGCGCACATCTGACCATGACCGTGAGGAGAGCCGACCGCGTGGGCATCGTGGTGCAGAAGTACGGCGGCTCCTCGGTTTCGGACGCCGACGGAGTCAAGCGGGTCGCGCAGCGCATCGTTGCCACCAAGAAGGCCGGTCACGATGTCTGCGTCGTGGTATCGGCCATGGGCGACACCACAGACGAGCTCCTCGAGCTCGCCGAGGAGATCTCGCCGCTGCCGTCTGGGCGCGAGCTCGACATGCTCCTCACGGCGGGTGAGCGCATCTCGATGGCGCTGCTGGCGATGGCTATCGCCAACTTTGGTCAGACGGCACGCTCGTTCACCGGGAGCCAGGCCGGTGTCATCACCGACTCGGCTCACGGCCGGGCGAAGATCATCGACGTCACTCCTGGGCGGATCGAGACCGCGCTCGCCGACGGTGACATCGCCATCGTCGCCGGCTTCCAGGGTGTCTCCATGGATACCAAGGACATCACCACGCTGGGTCGTGGCGGTTCCGACACCACGGCGGTCGCGTTGGCTGCCGCCCTGCACGCCCAGGTCTGCGAGATCTACACCGATGTCGACGGCATCTTCACCGCAGACCCCCGGATCGTCCCGACGGCGCGACGGATCCAGACGGCGTCGTACGAAGAAATGCTCGAGCTGTGCGCGTCGGGTGCGAAGGTGCTGCACCTTCGGTGCGTCGAGTACGCGCGGCGCTACAACATCCCGATCCACGTCCGGTCCTCCTTCTCCCAGAAGGTGGGCACGTGGGTCGTCAACTCTGACGAGGTGGATCCGGTGGAACAAGCGATCATCTCCGGCGTGGCACACGACCGGAGCGAGGCCAAGATCACCCTGGTGGGGGTGCCCGACAAGGTTGGAGAGGCGGCGCGGATCTTCGAGGCGCTTGCTGAGGCGGGCATCAACATCGACATGATCGTGCAGAACATCTCAGTCGCGTCCAGCGCGCGCACCGACATCTCGTTCACCCTGCCGCGCGACGACGGCCAGGTGGCGATGGCGGCGCTGTCGCGGCTCAAGGGCGAGGTCGGCTATGAGCAGCTGCTCTACGACGACCGCATCGGCAAGGTCTCGCTCGTGGGCGCGGGCATGCGAAGCCATCCTGGGGTCACCGCGACGTTCTTCGCGGCACTGGCCGGCGCGGGAGTGAACATCGAGATGATCTCGACGTCGGAGATCAGGATCTCGGTGATCGTCGACCAGACCCAGGTCGATCTGGCGGTCGGTGCGACGCATCACGCGTTCGACCTCGACAGTGCCGAGGTCGAGGCGGTCGTCTACGGCGGTACCGGCCGATGAGCCCGGGGCGGCGACCCACCCTTGCCGTGGTCGGGGCGACGGGCGCTGTGGGCACCGTGATGCTGGACATCCTTTCCACGCGGGAGAACGTCTGGGGCGAGATCCGGCTGCTGGCCTCGGGCAGATCCGCTGGGCGAGTGCTGCGCTGCCGGGGCGAGAATCTTGTCGTCGGGGAGGTGACCCGGGAGGCCTTCGACGGGGTCGACGTCGCGATGTTCGACGTGCCTGACGACGTCGCCACCCGTTGGGCGCCGGTGGCGGCGGCCGAGGGTGTCGTCGTGGTTGACAACTCGGGCGCGTTCCGGATGGATCCCGACGTGCCCCTGGTGGTCCCTGAGGTGAACGCCTCACAGGCACATCGGCACCCGAAGGGCATCATCGCCAACCCCAACTGCACGACGCTGACGATGATGGATGTGCTCGGCGCGCTGCATGCCCGGTGGGGGTTGCGCGAGCTGGTCGTGGCGTCGTACCAAGCTGCGTCCGGGGCCGGCCAGGCCGGCATCGACCGGCTGTACGACGAGCTCGAGGTGGTCGCAGGCAACCGTGCCATTGGCCAGCTGACCGGCGACGTGCGCCGCGTGGTGGCCAACAAGCTCGGCGAGTCGTCGCCGTTCCCCGCGCCGCTGGCACTCAACGTCGTACCGTGGGCCGGCTCGGTGCAGGCCGACGGCTGGTCCAGCGAAGAGCTTAAGGTGCGCAACGAGTCGCGCAAGATCTTGGGCCTCCCCGACCTGAAGGTCTCGGCGACGTGCGTTCGGGTGCCCGTGGTCACCACGCACTCGTTGGCGGTGCACGCCGTCTTCGAGCGGGAGGTCCCCGTCGACGAGGCGCGGCAGGCGTTGGTCGAGGCACCAAGCGTGGTGGTGTTCGACGAGCCAGCGCGCGGCGACTTCCCAACGCCCGCCGACGTGGTCGGCTCCGATCCGACCTTCGTCGGCCGGATCCGGCAGGCACTCGACTTCCCCAACACCTTGGAGCTGTTCGTGTGTGGTGACAACCTCCGCAAAGGCGCCGCACTCAACACCGCACAGATCGCCGAGCTCGTCGCTGCCGACCTGGCCGCGGGCAGTTGATCACGGTTCGTCGGCCGGCGTGATGCGTGTGGCGGGAGCCAGCGGGCGGCCGCGACAATGGGTTGCATGATGATGCCTTCGCGGAGACGCTCATGACGTTGGAACTGCGCGAGCCGTCCCAGCTCGTCAGCAGGCGGGCGGTCATCTACTGGACGGTTCGCGCCATCGCTTCGTGGGTGGTTGTCGGCGCGATCGAGTTCCTCATCCTCTTCGTCGGCGGCAACCCGCTGCCGCACGGACGCACCGTCATCGTCGTGGTGACGGTCGTGGTGGCCATCGCGTATGTCGCCGTCATGCCGACCTGGCGGTTCCGGGTCCACCGCTGGGAGGCGACACCGACCGCCGTCTACACGCAGGCGGGCTGGATCAGCCAGGAACGCCGGATCGCCCCGATCTCCCGGATCCAGACGGTCGACAGCCACCGGGGGCCGCTGGAGCAGCTGCTCAGACTCGCGAACGTGACCGTGACGACGGCATCCGCGGCGGGGCCGCTCAAGATCCACGGGCTTGACTCGGCCACAGCTCAGCGCCTGGTCGACGAGCTCACCACGCGCACCGAGAACATCGAGGACGATGCGACGTGAGTGCCAGCCGGCCTACGCCTCCTAGCCCGAGTTCGGCTCAACCATGAGCCAGGTCGTCCCCGACCATGCCGAGCTGGCGAGGGACCGCGTCTGGCGGCGGCTGAGTCCACGCATGCTCGTCCTGCACCCGATCAGGGAGCTGATCCGCGCGATCCCGGCGATCGTCGCGCTGTTGTTCGCCGGTCAGGGAAGCGGTCACGGGTCCAGGTGGGGTCTGATCGGCGTCGCCGTGGTGACCCTGCTGGCCCTGGCACGCTGGTTCACCACCCGCTTCCGCATCACCCCGGAGCAGGTTCAGCTCCGGGAAGGTGTCATCAGGCGACGTACGGTCGCCACCCCGCTCGATCGGGTGCGCACGGTGGACGTGACTTCCCATCTCCTTCACCGCGCCCTGGGCCTCGCTAGGGTCGAGATCGGCACGGGTGGTTCGGACCGCAGCGGCCGGTCCACCCTGAAGCTCGACGGGCTCGGTGCGCAGGAGGCGACTCGCCTCCGTGCTGAGCTGCTGCACCGGACGCCGGCCCGGGCGGACAACGCTGTCTCCGGGGCGATTCACGCCCGGCCCGCGGATGCCGCCGCTGTCGGTGATCCAGAGCAGCTGATCGCGCAGTTGGACCCGTGGTGGGTCCGGTTCGCGCCGTTCACCCTTTCTGGCGCGGTGACCGGCTTGGCGATCCTCGCCTTCGGATGGCGGATCGAGAGCGAGACAAACGTCGACGTCACCAAGCTGGGTCCCTTCCGGGGAGTGCTCCGTCACCTGGAGCAGGGATCGGTGCCGGCCGCCGTCATCGAGGTCGCCGTCGTGGTCGTCGTGTTCGTCGCGCTGGCATCCGGGGTCCGCTATCTTCTCGCGTTCTGGGGGTTCCGGCTCTCCCGGCACACGGAGGGGAGCCTGCATATCTCGCGCGGGTTGCTCACCTCCCGCAACACCAGCATCGAGGCCCGCAGGCTGCGTGGGGTCAGTATCCGCGAGCCGCTGCTTCTGCGCCTCGTTGGTGGGGCGCGCATCACCGCCGTCGCGACCGGACTGCGAGTCGGGCGAGGGTCGGATCGGGGCGGCACGGTGCTGCTCCCGGATGCGCCGGCCGGCGAGGCCTTCCGGGTCGCCGGCGAGATCGTCGGGTCGGCGCTGCCGGTGACCGCACTCCTACGCGACCACGGTAGCCAGGCCCGGCGGCGGCGCTACTCTCGCGCGTTGGGCGGCTGGGCAGTCGTGAGCGTTATGTACGAGGCGGTCTGGCTTGGCCTGGGCGGTGACGACTGGGGGTGGCTGCTGCCGCTCGTCCTGCTGCCTCCTGCGCTGCTGCTGGCTGCGGATCGCTGGCACAGCCTCGGGCACGACATCGTCGCGGGCAGCCTGGTGATCAGGACCGGGTCGTTCGTACGCCGCAGGACGATTCTCGAGACTGATGCGATCATCGGCTGGAACGTGCGGACGTCGTTCTTCCAACGCCGCGCCGGGCTCGTGACCCTGTTGGCGACGACGGCAGCCGGTCGACAGGGCTACCGGATCCAGGACGTGGCGGGGGAAGAGGCCCTTCGCGTTGCACGGGTCGGCGTGCCCGGGCTGCTGTCCGAGTTCGGATCTGCCGATGGTGGGCGGCTGCTCGATCCGGAGACACCGGAAGACGCGGCTATCGTCCCTCGGCGTCGTAGCTGACGGGGTCGGGCTCGGGGCGAAGGAGTGGGGCCCCGTCGTCGCCGACCAGACCGGCTTCCCCGGCGTCGTGGGACGCGGTGGTCATCGGGTGCTCGAGCGCGCTGGCGTCCCGGTGCGCTTCGAGAGTGGCAGGGCTACCGCCGGGCGGCGCGTAGTGTGGCAGATCGGATGGTCGTCCGCCCCGGGTCGCCGCCGGCTCCGCGGTGGCGGTGAAACCACCGTCGCCGGCGTCGTCAGGCTCGGGAATCGGCCTGGCGTCGTCCATGTAGCCGGCCTCGTGGGCATGCTCGAGCGCTTGTGACAGCAGCGCCGAGAGCGCGAAGCAGACGGCGGCCAGCAGCGGCAGGATCAGGATCATCCACGCCGAGAACACCGAGTCGATCATGAACGCCATCACCATGATGAGCGGTAGCGCGACCCCGAAGAAGGCGACGAGTCCGGGACTGTCGACATGCAGCTGCTTGAGCCCGAGGTAGCCGGCCGCCACGGTGACGACGACGACGACGACGAGCAGCGAGAGCCCTGCGCCGCCGCCGCAGGTGGCGCGCCCGCGCACAGCCTCGCACCCTCGCTCGCTGACACAGACCAAAAGCACCGCGAGCAGCCCGCAACCGACCCCTACGGTTGCGGAGACCGCCGGGTCGGTCAGGAACGGAAGGGTGCGGGTCGGGGGTCGAGCGGCGTCTCGATGCTCTCCACGTGTTGCGGACATGGTGATCCAGTCTGCCGCATCTCCCGGCTGGATGCGAAACCTGCCCCGGTTGAGCCGGGTTTGGCCGGGATCTGGCCGCCCGACCCGGATGGCCTCAGCGGAGCCCGTAGAGCGCCCGCATGCCGCGGTAGTCGCCCCAGCCGAGGGTACGGGTCCGGGTTGAGCACGGCGCCACGTTGTGCGCCATGGTCAGGTACTTATGGCCAGGCCCCGGGTGAGCGAGTCCGTAGGCGTGACCCCACTCGTGCGTGGTGACCGACTGGAGGTCCCACTTGTAGCGGCATCGGGACGGGAGGTGGATCACCATGGAGCTCGTCGGGTTGAGCCGCATGTCGACCGCGATCATGTTGCCGGCGCGGCCACCCCACCAGTAGCAGGTCCAGCCGAGCAGGCCTCCCGGGAGAGGGCCCCAGCCCACCGAGTTGGTCTTGTTGTAGGCGCCGCAGTACGCACTGCCGCCCTTGACGTACTCGTTCGGTGCGATCCGCGTCGTCCCGAGGTAGTTGCTGTACGCCCGCGGGTGCCGCTTGAACCCGCAGTCGTTGTAGCCCGTGCGCATGTTGTGGTTGCCCAGCGCGATCTGCCGTAGCGTCGTCCTCACGCTCCACCGCGCCGGGTTCGACTTGGCGAAGTAGTGCCAGGGCAGAGCCTTGGCCCACGGGTGCCCACCTTGCTCGAGGACGTAGCGCGGATCGTCGCAGGCGAAGCGCAGGGCGAGCGGGACAGCGCTTCGTGGTCGCGACACGACCCCTTCCGTCGGTTGAAGGTCCCCGCCAACAGATGCGGTGACCACACCGTTCATGTTCACGACCTGCAGATCGCTGACAGCGTCGTCGCCGAACATGGCGACGCCGTCACCGCCGACTCCCATTCCTGCTGGCGGTATCCGGACTGCCGCGTGCCCAGCGATGACGATGCGCCCGACCAGCGAGCAGCGAGGTGCTGAGACGCCGTTTGTGAGCGCTACCGCCTCGATCGGGCCACGGGACTGGCACACGTCTGGTGACGCCGTCGTTGCGGAGGACGAGTCGATCACGGCCGTCGCGCCGAGCGGGATGACCAGCGCCACGGCGGCGACCGGCACGCTCCATCGACGGAGACGGGACTTGCCAAGCAATGGGTGCATACGAGTAACTCCCCGATTCACGTGATTACAGGTGCCATACCCGTAACCGTAGGAAATGGTGCAGCAGTCACCGTATCGACCCGAGGACCCAACTGCCAGGACGCTCGTGGGCGTGGTCCGGTGCCCCTGCTGTGCGGAGGCGCCCTCGCGAACTCGGGACGCGGCGGCACTGCAACGTGGCTTTCGCGGACACCGCCGGATCGGTGCCGGCGACAAGAGTCGGGCTGACAGTGTCGGAGTTCTCGACATAGTTGGCACCTGTCCCGCGACATGGTTGGCACCTAGCGTGGAGGTGCGGTATGTCGCTCGCGGAGCTCGTCATCACGTCGGTCAGGGTCGAGGGTCGCTCCAAGAGCGAGGTCGCCCGCGACTACAAGATCTCTCGCTACTGGGTCCAGCAGCTGGTCAAACGCTACGAGGCCGAGGGCGAGGCCGCGTTCACGCCACGTTCGCGAAGACCCCACACCA
>JBOHDU010000039.1:0-4323 GCA_050700615.1 Nocardioidaceae bacterium | reverse complement strand
CCTCGGCTGCTCCGGGCGGTCTACACCCCGCGCTCGCCGGAGCTGCGCGCCGATCAGGCGATGTTGCGGAGCTACCTCGCTCGGGGTGTGCGGGTGACCGGGGTGCGGATGAGCTTCTCCCAGCTCGCGGTCGAGTCACAGCAGGGCGGCTCGGTTCGGCTTGTGGTCGTCGACCGGCTCGGCCCCGCAATCGCCCGCAACCAGCAGGGGCGGGCGCATCTCCTTCCGCGTGACCGATCGACCCGGCATCGGCTCGTGCTGCGACGAGTCGACGGGCAGTGGCGGATCGCGGCCGTTCGACGCTTGTGACCACACGGTGGCCACGCAGGTCCTCCCTGCGCCCGGACCCACAGATGGTTGGTGTCGTGTGCGTCACCAGGTAGGGGTGATGTCAGGGCGCCGGCGCACAGGCAGACCCGGACGTCTGTCGAGCGACGGCAACACAGCCAGCCGCCGCGTGGTGGCGCCAACAGGCGAAGAGCGGCGGATCCGGGCCTAGGCCCCGGCGGCCCTCGAGGAATCTACGGTCGGGACTGCCGTGTCCCCCCGAGGGCGGCGTCGAGCTGGCTGTCCAGATCGGGGTGGGCGAACTCGAATCCGGCGGCAAGCAGCGCGACCGGCCTCACCTTCAGACTCCCGACCAGCTGCCCGGCCAGATCGTTGCCGAGCAGGGCGCGAACCGCGAGCGTCGGCGCCGGGAGCACCGTGGGCCGATGCAGCCTGCGCCCGAGAGCCCGCGTCAGGTCGGCGTTGGTCGCCGGGACCGGCGCGGCGACGACGAACGGGCCGGAGAGGCTCTCGTCACCGGCCAGCCGAGTGACAACGGCCAAGTAGTCGTCGAGCGCGATGGTCGGGAACCACTGCCTGCCGCTTCCGATGTTGCCGCCCAGTCCGACCTTGAACGGGACCTGCATCAGCCTGAGCGCCCCACCCCTTCCGTCCAGGACCACGCCGGTGCGCGTGGTGACCACCCGGGCGCCGACCTCCCGCGCGGCCAGCGTGGCGCCCTCCCAGCGCTGGACGAGCTCCGCCAGAAAACCCTCACCCGGTGGTGAGCTCTCGTCGAGCTCCTCATCCCCGCGATCGCCGTAGTAGCCGACCGCGCTGGAGTTCACGAGGGCCGGTTTGCTGTCGAGCTTCGCGATCGCCTCGGCGATCGTCTCGGTAGGGACGACTCGGCTCTGCAGCAGGGTGTCTCGGTACGACGCGGTCCACGGCCAGTGGCCAATCGAAGCGCCGGCAAGATTGATGACTGCGTCGGCACCCTCGAGGACGGATGGCTGGAGTGGGCGAGTGTAGGGATCCCACTGGACCTGCTCCGGTGTGGCCGGCGCTGTGCGCACCAACTGCGTGACCTGATGCCGGTGGCTGAACAGGTAGCCGCGCAGCGCCGTGCCCAGAAAGCCGGAGGCACCGGCGATGACGAACTTCACGCCAGCCATCTTGCCGCGAAGTCTCCTACATCCCGAGCTCGGCCTCGAACTTGGCTTCTTCGAGACGCTGCTTGACCGCATTGAGGAATCGGGCCGCGTCTGCGCCATCGACGAGCCGGTGGTCGTAGGTCAGAGCCAGGTAGACCACCTGGCGCACGGCGATGGTCTCGCCGAGGTTCTCGTCGTCGATGACCACGGGACGCTTCACCACGGACCCCGTACCGAGCATCGCGACCTGCGGCTGGTTGAGGATCGGAGTGTCGAACAGGGCGCCCCGACTGCCGGTGTTGGTCAGGGTGAACGTGCCTCCCGTGAGCTCGTCGGGCGAGATCTTGTTGCTTCTGGTGCGCGCCGCGACATCGGCAATCTTGCGGGCAAGACCCGCGATCGACAGATCGCCGGCATCCTTGATGACCGGGACCATCAGGCCCTTCTCGGTGTCGACGGCGACACTGAGGTTCTCCGCATCGTGGTAGGTAACCGTGCCGGCGTCGGTGTCGATCGAGGCGTTGACCTGAGGGTAGGTCTTCAGAGCATCAACCGCGGCCTTGGCGAAGAAGGGCAAGTAGGACAGCTTGACGCCCTCGCGCTGCTCGAAGCTCGCCTTCACCCTTTCCCGGAGTCGCGCGATGGCGGTCACGTCGACCTCCACGACGGTGGTCAGCTGAGCCGAGACCTGAAGCGACTCCACCATGCGCGCGGCAATGATCTTGCGGATGTTGCTGAGCTTCTCGGTCTTTCCACGCAGCGAGCTGACGGCGCCCGTGGCTGCCGGGGACGTCGACGCCCCCTGCCCTGACGCTGCTGGTGCCGCGGCGGCTTCGGCTGCTGCAAGCACATCCTGCTTGCGGATGCGACCTCCGACACCGCTTCCGGTGATCGCGGCAAGATCGACGTTGTGCTGGCTGGCCAGCTTGCGCACCAACGGGGTGACGTAGGCCTTGCCGTCAGAGCGCGTGGCGTCAGCGCTCGCCAGCGTTGGCTCGGCGGCATGGGCCGAGCCTTGCTGCTCCGCTGCCTGCTCGGGCTGAGCCGGCTGGGCGCTGTGCTCCGGAGCGGGCGGGGTGGCTGGCGGCTGTGCCGGCGCGGCCTCGCCTTGTGGCGCGGTGTCGGGCTCGACTTGCTCGACGGCGGCTTCAGCGGATGGTTGCTCGGCCGTTTCGGCCGGCTGTTGTTCGGCGGGGGACGGGGGCGCAGCTTCTTGCGCCGGGGAAGGCGCTGTGTCGCCCGACCCGACCAGCGCCAGTACGCCGCCAACCTCGACCGTCTCGTCCTCGGGAACCTTGATCTCGAGCAGGGTTCCGGCGACGGGGGAGGGGATCTCGGTGTCGACCTTGTCGGTGGAGATCTCGAGCAGGGGCTCGTCGACGGCGACCTGGTCGCCCACTGCTTTCAGCCACTGCGTGACGGTGCCCTCGGTGACGCTCTCACCAAGGGCTGGCAGGGTCACCTCAGTGGCGTCCCCTCCCGCGGCTGAGCCTCCGGAGTCCGCTGGGGCTTGTGCGGCTGGCTCCTCGCGAGGCTGGTCTGCAGGTTGCTCGGCTGTTGGCTGGGCGACCGACTCTTGCTCGGCGCCCGGCTGCTCCTGCGGCACCGACTGCTGCCGCTCTTCGGGCCGCGGCTCAGGTTGTGGGGCAGCCGCATCCTGCTGGCCGCGCGTGCCATCGGATGCCGCCGCGCCGGTCTCGTCCGCGTCACCGACCACGGCCAGGACCGCACCAATCTCGATGGTCTCGTCCTCGGCGGCCTTGATCTCGAGCAGGGTTCCGGCGACGGGGGAGGGGATCTCGGTGTCGACCTTGTCGGTGGAGATCTCGAGCAGGGGCTCGTCGACGGCGACCTGGTCGCCCACTGCTTTCAGCCACTGGGTGACGGTTCCTTCGGTGACGCTCTCTCCGAGTGCGGGGAGCTTTACTTCAGTCGTCATGTCGGTCGAGAACCCCTTGTCTTCGTTGACGGAATCTCAGCTACGTCGTCGCACACGCCAGCCTAGTGGTCTGGCTGCGATATGGGAGCGGTGGATGTGGGCTCAGGACGCGGGGCACCGGGCTTGACCGTGACGCGGGTCGAGCGCCTCCGAGGGATCACGTGTGCGCGTGCAACGGCTTGCCTGCAAGGGCCAGGTGGGCCTCGCCCAGCGCCTCGTTCTGGGTGGGGTGCATGTGCACCAGTGAAGCGACGTCTTGCGGGAACGCCTCCCAGTTGTAGATGAGCTGGGCCTCGCCGACGAGCTCCCCGACGCGTGCGCCCACCATGTGCACACCGACGACCGGACCATCCTGCTCGCGAACGAGCTTGACGAAGCCCTGGGTCTTGAGGATCTGGCTCTTGCCGTTTCCCCCGAGGTCATAGACGAGAGTTTCGATCCCGTCGGCGCCGAAGCGCTCGGCTGCCTGATCCTCGGTAAGCCCGACCGACGCCACCTCCGGGTCGCAGTAGGTCACGCGCGGAATGCCCAGCTCGTTGATCGTTGGCGGGTTGAGGCCGGCGATGTCCTCAGCGACGAAGATGCCTTGCTGAAAACCACGGTGCGCCAGCTGCAGGCCGGGCACGATGTCACCGACGGCGTACGCAGTGGCGACGTTGGTCCTCAGCCGGTCGTCGGTCAGGACAAAGCCGCGCTCCATGCCGATGCCCTGCTCCTCGTAGCCGAGGTCGGCCGTGTTCGGGCCCCGACCGACTGCGACGAGAAGCAGGTCGGCGTCGACCGTTTCGCCCGACTCGACACTGACGCGGACGCCGCTCTCGGTGCGCTCGAGCGACCTGAAGGGCGTGCCGGTCCGTACCTTGATGCCACGCTTGCGGAAGTGCCGCTCCACAGCCTTCGAGCTGGCGGCGTCCTCGGCGGCCAGCAGACGTGGTAGCGCCTCGATGACGGTGACCTCGACAC
>JBOHDU010000038.1:0-2177 GCA_050700615.1 Nocardioidaceae bacterium | reverse complement strand
GTTTGCCACGTGGGACGCTTTCGATCGCTCGCTGCCGCCCGAGCACCGGGTTCAGCGTTCGCATGCGTTGATCCCTCAGGTGTTGGCCCGCGATTGTTCTTCCAGCGTGTTCCCGAAGCCAAGGTCGTGAAGAATCGGCTGCACCTCGACGTGCGCGTCGGCACCGGGCTCGTGGGTGAAGAGCGCCTGGCCACACTCGAGACCGAGTGTGCACGACTTGTCGCACTGGGCGCGGTACGCCTGCGACTGCTGCCTGCCGATGACCAGAACGAGTCGTGCCTGGTGATGCAGGATGTCGAGGGCAACGAGTTCTGTCTCGACTGAGGGCCGCGAACCTCGCTCGTTCCGTCTGCGCGGGCCGCGAGGAAGAACGGTTGGACTCACGCGCAGTGCTCGCCGTGCGTCCGACCGTGGCGAGGCCGCCGGCCGCTGTTCGGCACTTCCGCAACGGCTTCAGAGGGCTCCTCGGGCGCCCATGAGACAGCAGCCGCGTGCGAGGGATGCTCATTTCCCAACCGTCAACCTCCCGGGACAACCCGGCCGCGTGTGTGGGCCGTAATTCGTTCGAGCTGTAGTGGCCTGCCCTGGCATGCTGGGGCGCCTGCATGATGGGAAGGGGAAACATGCCCGACACCCCTGGTGGGTGGCGCGAGGAGCTGCTCACGGCCTACGACGCGCAGTTGCGCGCGGACGCCGAGGTGGTGGGCGCCGAGATCTGGGATCACGTCGGGCCGTTGTGGCGGGCGGTCTACCGGCACGGCGGGTTCGTCAGCTACGAGAGCCTGGAGGGGCTCGGCGACGTTGCCGCCGTCGATGCGCTGATCGCCGAGACCATCGCTTACTTCGAGGGCTTCCCGCAGGTCGAGGAGTTCGAGTGGAAGACCCGTGGCCATGACTGGCCGCCCGACCTGGACCAGCGGCTCCGGGCACACGGCCTGGTGCCTGAGGAGGTCGAGACCGTGATGATCGGCGAGGCAACGCGTCTGGCCGTCGACGTGCATATCCCGGACGGAGTCGCGGTTCGCCGGATCGACCTCGTGCCCGACCGGGACCGGATCGTCGGCGAGGCGGCGGAGATGCAGCGCGAGGTGTTCGGGGACGGGCCGAGCGCCGAGGACGTCCTGGCCAGGCTCGACCTGATGGACGGCCTGGACGAGTTCTGGGTCGCGGAGGTCGACGGCAGGGTAATCAGCGCCGGCCGGCTGACTCGGGTCGCCGGTACCGAGTTCGCCGGCCTGTGGGGCGGCGCTACCGTGCCCCGATGGCGTCAACGCGGCGTCTACCGGGCGCTCACCGCAGCCCGGGCCCGCTCGGCGATCGCCAGTGGCGTGCGCTACCTGCACAGCGACTGCACCGCGATGTCGCGCCCGATCCTCGAGCGCTCCGGGCTGGTCGCGGTGACCACCACCACCCCCTACAAGTGGCACCGCGGCGGCTGAGACGCCGCCCGCTCGCGCCCAGCGAGGGCTGACGCTGCGGCAGACGCTGATCGCGGTGAGGTGATGCCGCGGACGAAACTCAGACCCCGCGCGTCCGGTTCCATCACTATCTCCCCTGGGGTTTGTGCGCCATCAGGGCTCGAACCCCGAACGCACTGAAAAGCCGGCCGTGCGCCTGCTCGGTGTCTTGGCGATCCCGCTGATATGGCCATTGACTGGGCATTCGCCGGATCGACCACTCTGGGACTCCATGGGCCTTGCGCGCGGTTTGGCGCTGGTGGAGGTGGCGTAAACCATGGTGTTCCCTGGCTAGCTCGGGTTGGCCGCCGTCCAGAGTGCGACGTCCAACAGGCGAAGGTCGAACCTCTCGATCGCGTCTGTCTCAGGGTTCGCCGCCGCGAGTTCAGTGTTGATCTCGGTGAGTCGTTCTCGGATGTCGTGGCAGGTCATCAGGTATGCGAATACCTGTATATCGCGGTCGAACTGTCCGAGTTGACCGGGCTTCGTTCCAAGGCCATTTCCTGCCGCGAGGTACTGGCAGACCTTGTTGTCGCGAACGGGGAACAGTTGCGGACGCTTTCGCGCACACATCTTGGAGGCGAACACCCAACGGTTGGAGTCCTTCTCGTTCGACCCCATGAGCCCGCGGAACGTCTCGTAGAGCTCGCTCATGCCGCTGAGGATTTCGGCGTCGAGCTTCGTGATGAGAAGGGAGTCGGGCAGCCGTTGGAGTTGATG